>CALBIN010000194.1 GCA_937893275.1 uncultured Opitutia bacterium
TCTCGACACCTCCAAACGCGAATGCCACTTGGCCTGAAAACTGTTCGCCAAACTCCATCATCCTCTCGAACAACTCCTTGGATGGGCCGTTCTCAGGATTCTCGGGGAAAACCTTTGGCAATTGCTCACGAAGTTGCTTTATTCCGGAATGCTCCCAAATTTTGCCGAAGGGGCCTTCCTTGAGATCCGTTTGAAGTTTGTCTAAATCGTCAACTTCCATGGTCACCCAAGCGTTATCCGGCAGATATTCGGCAAGCCTGACCTTTGCAAAAAGAAGAGATGGAATGATTAAGAAAAGAAAAGAAATTGGGAATTTGTTCATATTCGGAAGGTGACAAGAATTAACGAGGAGGAGAATTGTAACGGAATCCAGCGTTGGGATTGCGTGGATCAAAGGCAAAAGCGTCACGGTTCTGAAGAAAAGTCTTCAAACTGCGTACGGGAATAGCGAAGCCTAGACCTTCAGCACCTGTAGACACAATTTTCAAATTGTTTACGCCGACCACTTCGCCACGGTAATTAAATAAGGGACCGCCCGAGTTGCCGGGGTTTATCTCAGCTGTAGTCTGAACGTGTAGACGCGATTGGATGATGCGGTTTCGCAGACTGACGATCCCCTCGGAAACACTTCTTTCGAGGCCTAGAGGATTACCGATTGCGAAGACGCGGTCGCCTTGACGCAGTTCCTCGGAACGTCCAAGTGGCACGGTGGGAAACGTCTTCCCTGTAGCTCCCTCGATCTTGAGCAACGCCAAGTCGACGTTGCCCCCTGCGGCAACGATGCGAACGTTGTCGTAGTTGTCTTTGATCAGCTCGGTATCGGTATGCCGAAAGATAGTTACGGAAATTTTGCGTTCTCCGGCGATGACGTGATCGTTGGTGATCAAGTAACCTTCGGGATGAATCAAGAATCCCGATCCCAACCCAACCGGGGTACGTACCATTACGACGGACTCTCCGAGACGAGCTACCAGTTCCCTCAACGGTCGCTCTCTAGAGTTAACGGATTCATTGAAGAGAGACGCACCAAACGCGTTGGAAGCACCCCCGACCTCACTAGGTTGCTTATCTATCGACGCGATTTCGGAACGGGGCACCGTCAATACTGTAAAACCGAGATCCAACACAAGGTGATCCGGGCTTTCCTTAAGCAACTGACCACTAACCAAGGAGCCCGACTTCAAGCTCAACTTAGTTTCATCTAAAGCAAGAAGGCAAAAGCAGGGCCAAGCCAATATTATGAAAAATGAAATACAACGAGGATACATCCGACAATGCTAAGATGCACTCGCCAAGAGTAGCGAGGACAAAAAGGCAAGCAATCGTTCAGAACTTGGGATAAAAGAAACTGACTTGAGAACAGTTCCCCATGTTCGCACCATGAAGGGCTTGTGGTTTGGCTCCGCCCCCCTCCGTATCCAAAATCATTAACCCCTTGGAACCACTTTTGGATCGCGAAGTGAAAACTATATGGCGACCGTCATTCAACCAGCAAGGTTGCATCCCATCATTGGATCCGGAAGTCAAAATTTCACTCTTTCTCACTTGACCGTCAAACAGAGCGACCTGAAACCCTCCACTCACTGCAGCGGTAAAGGCAATCTTACCAGAGTCACGAGGATTCCAAGAAGCCTCCGTGCAATGTGAGCTTAGGTTCGTGGGAATTCGAGACAAGGCACCCGTGCTCAGAGACACTCCGTAGAGTTGCGGTTTCCCACGGGCATCGGACGTAACAATCAAGCGTTTGCCATCCGGAGACCAACATGGTCCGGACTCATTGCTTCTATTTTTGGTTACACGTTTGGGCCGGGCGGTGGGACCGGAGGCTACCCAAAGTTCGGGATTTCCCGTAACTGAAAGAATAAATGCAACTTGACCGGTTATGGGGTTTTGAGCAGCACGAAGGTTGTTGCCCTTGTATTTCGCCACAGTGGTTATTCTACCGTCAGGCAAATTCAGCAAAAACACATTATTGAAGGTGTGCCGGTTGCTGGTGAAGAAAATTCCGCTACCATCCTTGCTCCAACTGGCATTATAGGTAAGTTTCTTGAAATTCGTTTTGGCCAGAGCTGGACGAAGAAGAACATTGCCCACATATATTTCCTTGCTGCCGGAATGATCGGAAATAAAAGAGAATTTCCCAGAGAAAAATCCGGGGATTTTCAAGGTTTGGGAGACTCCCCCATCACAAGCGCGTAACATCGCAGCTTGTTGATCGACTCCAGAATAGGCCTGTGTAAAAACTGTCCTACGAGGCTTCCCCGATGATATGCGAAGAGATACTTGAGTCGGACCGGTGGCCTTAAATTCAAAGGAGTGGTGACCTTGCGTGCTCGCAACCATTTTATAGCCACCATGCAACCTGAAGGCAGCACGGGCAATTTTTGCTAGTCCCGGTGCAGTGTTACCGAAATCTACAAATAATTGTTTACGAGCTAAAGCCGTTTCAATCGGAGGCAACTCAATCACGGCACCTCCGCGACCTGAGGGAGATTGTCCCTCCACCGGGGGTACAGCACTGACAACTGCAATAATTAAACCAACTACCCAAAACAATTTACCGAAAAAACCAAATTTCATAACTATGCTCATTCTGTCCAAACACCCGAAGCCGCAAGATTAAAACGACTTCACTTTGAATTTTGACCGGATTGGGGGGAAAACGCTCAATTTTCATGGGCGATTTCGTTTGCTCGTGCTTGATTTACTCACATGATCTGAAGCCTTTTCAGCATGGACAAAGAAACACTTTTAAGCGCACTAGAAAAAGTCAAATTCCCAGGGTTCAGTAGGGATATCGTTTCCTTCGGTCTGGTTCGGGAGGCATCTTGTGAAAATGGAGTAGCGGCCGTCACCTTGGAATTGACCTCAAGTGATTCCACCATTCCGGCACAGCTAAAAAAGGAAGCCGAAGAAGCTCTGAGCTCCATCGATGAAGTGAGCCAAGTTCAAGTGAATGTAGTAGTCAAGAAGGACCAAGGGTCGAGTTCGAACCAATCATCAAGCGCCAACGAGGGAGATGGAGTCTCAAACAGACCCTTGCCCGAAGTGAAATACATTGTGGCGATTGCAAGTGGCAAAGGAGGAGTGGGCAAGTCTACCGTAACAGTAAACTTGGCTTGTGCTTTCGAAAAACTTCTCCGCGAGAAACTCTGGGAGGAGGGCGAGTTGAGTTGAGTAGA
>CALBIN010000195.1 GCA_937893275.1 uncultured Opitutia bacterium
ATGGCGTGATGCTCGTGGTCGACGCGTTTGAAGGTCCGCAGGCTCAAACTCGCTTTGTTTTGAAAAAAGCCTTGGCCGCCGGCCTTACTCCGATCGTCTTCGTAAACAAGATCGATCGACCCAACGCCCAGCCGATCGAGGTACAGGATAAAGTTCTCGAGCTTTTTCTCGATCTTGATGCCAACGAGGAACAATTCAACGCGCCTTTTATCTACGGCAGCGCCAAGGACGGTTTTACAGTCAAGCACCCGGATGATCCGCCCGAAGGCATGACGCTTCTTTTCGAGACTATTCTTTCTACTATTCCTGCCCCCGCAATCGAAGAGGGTGGGGCATTCAAGATGCTTGTGTCGAATATCGATTGGTCCGACTACGTGGGGCGAATCGCAATTGGTAAGATTCTTTCCGGATCAGCTGTCATTGGAGATGCCGTTTGGCGTTTGCACTCTAACAAAGCTCCTCAGCGAGGCAAAATTTCAAAGGTATTTGAATACACTGCCCTTGCCACTCAGGAAACATCCGAAGGCGTTGCGGGGAACATCGTGGGAATTTCCGGTTTCGAAGACGTCGACATCGGGGAAACGATTGCCGGGAACGAGGAGCTGGAACCCATACCTTTCGTCGAGATTGATCCTCCCACCGTGATGATGTCCTTTTCGGTGAACGACGGTCCCTTTGCCGGATTGGAGGGTGATCGCGTTACCTCACGTGAAATTCGTGAACGTCTAGTACGCGAGGCTCGCACAAACATTTCCATTAAGTTGGAAGACAGCGACAATGCCGTAGAGTTCAAGGTCAGCGCACGTGGAGCCATGCAGGTCGCGGTCGTTGTTGAAGAGATGCGTAGGGAAGGTTTCGAGCTACTGGTTTCTCGACCGACCGTCATCAAGAAGCAGATCAACGGCAAATGGCACGAACCTTTTGAAACCGTCTACTTGGAAGTCCCCGACGGAGACGTCGGGGGATGCATGCAGTCTCTTGCCAACCGGAAGGGACTGGTCGAGAACATGTCCTCCAAGAATGACCGCACATCTCTTGAGGCGACGATACCCACCCGCGGTTTGATTGGTTTCGAGTTCGAATTGCTCAACCTTACCAGCGGAGAGGGCATCATGTCCCACTTGTTCAAGGAGTACCGTCCCGACAGCGGTGACATCCGTACTCGTCGCACAGGCACTTTGGTTTCCTTGGAGAAAGGTGAGTGCATGACGTACTCTCTGAATAACATGGAAACTCGTGGCAAACTTTTCATAGGACCTGGTGACCAGGTGTACCCCGGCATGGTAGTGGGGGAAAATCCTCGTACCGAAGACCTTCCCGTCAATCCGACTAAAGCCAAGCACGTTACCAACCATCGGGCCGCAGGCAGCGACAACACCGTGACTCTTACGCCCCCCATTCGGTTTTCCTTGGAACGCGCCATCGAGTACATCGCCCCCGACGAACTAGTGGAAGTCACTCCCAAAAGCATTCGTCTTCGCAAACACCTTCTCGACTTCAACGAACGGAAAAGAGCCACCAAACGGGCCGCTCTTTCGACTGTTTAACCTGACGGGCTTACTTCGGCTGTCAAGGCGACTAGGGCACTACTCGAAAGCCGTCAAAATATCTTCATCTCGTCACACTTCTTTTTTATCGAATCCGCACCCGTATCGAATTTCCTATTTGTATTTTCCGTCTTTCGATATTGATTTGAACAAACCGAGCTCGTGAATGTTCATCTTCAGCGGGCACGGCTTTTAGTGAGGAGTAATAATTCAAATTAGGAGGATCGAATATGGCTTGGTATGCTTTGAAGACATTGTTGACGGCCGGAATCATCGTACTGGTTTCGGAAGTGGCCAAACAAAAGGCAATCTTGGGTAGCTTGATTGCATCGTTACCCTTGGTCTCCGTTCTTGGAATGCTTTGGCTTTATGGTGAAACACAAGATGCGGATAGGCTGATCAAACACTCAGAAGGTACCTTCTGGTACGTTATTCCGTCCTTGCCGATGTTTCTGTTCCTTCCGTGGCTAATGCGGAAGGGAGTAGGGTTTTACGGGGCCCTCGGGGCCGGTTTAGTCCTGACCCTCGCCCTTTATCTTTTGACGGCCAAGTTCATGTCCCGGTTCGGTATGAACCTCTAATCAATCGTCGAACCACTCGTCTTCTTCGTCGAAGGTGGGTATGGGAACGTTTATGATCTTCAGATTGCCTACCGCTCGGTGTCGGCATTCCGGCTTTATGAGGACAGCCGATCCGGGGCTTACGGGAACAGATTCACCGTCTAGCTCGAAGCTTCCTTCGCCCTCCAGCACATAGTATATTTCAGTCATTTTCTTGTGGTAGTGAACGCGACTCTTCTGGGAAATCTCCACGACGTGCATAGAGGCTACGGAATTGTCGGGTGCTACGAATGCTCGTTTGGAAGTGCCGCAAGGGCAGGGTGTACCTTTGATCGAAGCGAAGTCGGCAAGCCGGTAATTCTTTTCTTTGCTCATGAATGCTATTTCCTCTCTTAGGTCCTTCTCTGCGAGACTTTTCTTGCTTTTGACTTCAGGTCTTTGCGTGAAGAGGCTAGTCTTGCCTTTATGAAACCTTTGTTTGTTGCGGCTGGATTATTGGGAGCTTCGGGTGTGCTTTTGGGAGCGCTTGCCGCTCATTGGTTGCGTGAGGTGTTCGAGACCGACCCCAGAAAGGGAGAAGCTTTTGGCACTGCCGTGGATTATCACTTGCTGCATGCGGTGGGACTGTTGGTGCTTTCCGTTGCTGTCGGAAGTAAGAACGAAGTTTTTGCCAGACGGAGCAGAAAGGCGGGGTGGATCATGGTGATTGGAATCTGCCTGTTTTGCGGTACCATCTACGCATGGGCATTGGGCGGACCGAAGTGGCTGGTGCATGTTACGCCTCTGGGTGGAGTAACCTTGGTGGTGTCATGGATAATGGTGGCTTGGGCTGGACTCGCATTGACTAGGCGAGGGAACTCTGTTTAGCTCATCTTATGACTAACAAAATTTTGATTACCTCGATATGGGCAGCCAGCGTGGCTCTCGCCTATTGGCTAGGACTTGAAGGTGGAAGCGAGTTCCACGCCTCCAACGAGAAGGCGAAGGGTGGCGGAGAAATTGCCAGTGGGTCTCTTCCCACTGTGAAGGGTACACCCAAGTCGCCGTCTCCGACAGGGTCGGATGTTAGTACGATTAGCTCCCGAAAGGAAGAGGTCTCCAACGCACTGGCGTCAAGCCATGTGACGGTCGAAGAGCGACCTGCGGTCGATTCTCAGTCGGAGCAAAAGTCTTTGCTCAAGCGTCTCCGGTCTGGCAATCCTGTTGAGCGTCTAGCTGCATTTACGGAGGTTCTCAATGATCCGACTTCGGCCAACTTGTCGTCCGCAATAGACGCCTACAAGACTTTGCCCGAGGGTCATACTCGTTTCAGTGAACTGCGTTTGCTCACTTATGCGTGGTCTCAGGTGGATCCTGCCGGAGCCTTGGAGTGGGTCGGCAGCTTGTCGCGTTTTGAAAAGCATATTGGCTCCGGTTCGGTTCTTGATGCTTGGTCCCGAAACGATCCAAATGCGGCTATCGAATGGGCGAAGAACAATTTCGAAGGAGACGACAACCCTTACTTTGCCGGTATCATCAGCGGAATGGCTGAAAAGGATTTTGCCGGAGCAACTCAATTGATGGAGTCCATGCCCTATGGGCGCAATCGCGGAAGAGCCGCATCCATGATGCTGGAAAAAGCTTGGAACAAGGGAGAAGATGCGGCCGTCAACTGGGCGAACGAACTGGAATCCGATAGCTTGAAGGAATTTGCCGTCGGCCGATTGGCCGAAAAGATTGCTCGCGAGGATCTGGATCGCGCTGCCGGTTGGGCAGGCCAGATGGAGGAGGGGGAAATAAAGCGTCGAGCGGTGGAGTCTGTCGCGGATCATTGGGCGGAAAAGGATCCTGCGGCTGCGGCCCAGTGGGTGGACGGATTACCTGAGGGAGCTAGTCGCTCGGAAGGGATGCAGGAGGTTGTTCGCGAGTGGGCTCGCAAGGATCCCACCGCTACCGCCGAGTGGTTGAACAAGTATCCCGCCAGTGCCGGCATGGATAAGCCCGTGGAGGCCTTTGTGCGAACCGTGGCTCAGAAAGATCCTCAAAATGCATTGACTTGGGCGGAGTCCATTTCGGATGAAAAAAGGCGTAACGAGGTGGTCAAAGACTTGAATCGAGTGATTGAACGCCAGCAGGCTGCTGCTGCCGCCGGAGAGGAACCACGCCCCGACGACCGTGGACATGGCGGGCGTGGTCGGCCTCCTTTTGGTTCTCCTCGCTGAGTAATTCCTGCGGACGAAGCCCGTTCTGGTTTCGGCGTTGCAAATACGCCTGAGACCGGCATTTCACATCCTTCATGTTCGTCGGCGAAAACCTGTTTTGAAATTGTCGCATTCATGAAGTTCGAATTTACGGAGAAAGAGTACCGCACTCTGGTCGACGTCCTCACGTTGTCGGGTATGATTTTAGATGCTTATGGCCGGGGTGAAGACAAATCCAGAAAAAGCTACTTCGAGCTGGAGCAAAAGATTTACTCATATTTCGAGGACGTGGGATCTCGGGATTTGATTATGCGTGATCCCACGACCGGTCAGTACGTTCGGAAATGGTCTAGTGATCGCAGCGAAACCATCGTAAAGATCCTCGACGAATATGTGGACTCCTCCTTTTGGGAAGAACTTATTATTCGCATGGCGGAAAGAGATATGTTGGCCGACCTAGAACTTCAGGGCAAAGATCAATCCAAAATGACACTCGAAGAGCGTGAAACCTTGCTGCGGGAATACGGGGATCATTACGAGGGAGAATTTCGCTCCAATGGGCTTCAGAGCGTAGTTTTGAGAAGCGAATCTTCGGAAGGCACCAATTAATCAACCTTTCTCGAATGAATGCTTCGAACAATGTTCTGCTTGAATCTAGCGGTCTTTCGGTGGCTCGAGAAAGTTTGATCCTCTGCGACGTCGATTGGACGGTTCGGAAAGGAGAACACTGGGTTATTCTTGGCGCGAATGGATCTGGAAAGAGCACCCTACTGAATGTTTTCAATGCTTTCATTGCACCAACAACGGGCCGGCTTTTCGCCTTTGGGCACGAATACGGTGAGGACGATTGGAACGAGGTCAAGGCGGGCATCGGATACGTCGGAAGCGAGGTCAGCCGGATGATCGAGCACGGGGAGTCAGCTCTCGACGTCATTGCTAGCGG
>CALBIN010000196.1 GCA_937893275.1 uncultured Opitutia bacterium
GCGGTTTTCTCTACCTCGATGCGGGAATCAAAGCCTCCTTCCTCGGCAGTGATCTTGGTCACAGTTATGCCGCTTGGGAGGAACGCCCCGAGGTCAAGGAACTCTTTGCTAATATCTTTCCCGAAAAGGTTTTCGTTCCGCTGCAAAGGAACCACGAGCTCTTCCGAAGTTTCTACAAGGGGCTTCCCGACAACAAGGACCTCAAGATTCAAGCCAACCAGAAAAAGCTGCCCGAAACAGTCTTAAGCTTTGTGGAACGGGAAAAATGGCCGCAGGGCACCTATTCCTTCGTTGGGTTGCGGGTCAAGGAGCGCATCGCGGTGCTGGCCTCGCCCATTTGCGCCATGGGGTGGGGAAAGGACGAATTCGGCGCATGGATCCCTCCCATTTCCTTTCGCATCCGAGAATCTTCCGAGGGCTTCGACGAAAAGCTCAAACTGGCTTCCTTCAAGGGTGGAACCTATGAAGTGAAACGGGAGGACGGCCTAAACGACATTCTGTATTCCCAGCCGGGTCAAAGACCTTTGTGGGTTCAGGAACCGACGGGGAAGTGGCGAATATTCAAATATTATTCGGGCGAAGAGATCAGTAATTTCGCTCATGCCTTTTATACCCGAATCGGCGCCAACGTATTGATGTTCGCTCTCACCAACTAATAAGTACGCTAATCATGCCCGACGACAAGTTTCCCGCCCCACCCGAGCCCAAGGGTGACTTCCCCGCCGAACGTTCCTCGCTCTCCCCGATCGTTTGGTGGATTGCGGCTGGCATTGCACTCATTACCTTCATTTTCTTTATCCCTAGCCAGTGTGGCTTGGAAAACATCGAAACGCCTAGCCCTGCCGTTACCGACCCTAATGAGCAACCCGTGGCCGATCAGGAAACCGAACTGGAACTGAGGAAAGACCAACTGTGGTACAAGATTGGAGCAGAAAAGTCCTTCACAGGTGCAGCGGTCGAGAAGCACCCCAACGGCAAAATGAAGTCTCGCACCCTAATGAAGGATGGAATCTCCTTCGGATTAATCGAGGAATGGGACGCCAACGGTTCAGTCGTCGGACCAAAATTCAAGGACGAGTTATGAAAAATTTCACTTTTCCACTTCTCGTTCTTTTTCCCATAGTGTTATCAAGTCACGCTCTAGCGGACCATCCCGTTCCCGCCACCGAATTGCAGGCAATCGAAAAGAAGTACAGAGAGGCGGAAAAGGCGAACAGCGCTCGCATCGCAGACCAGCCCAAAGCCATAGACGCCTATTCGCGAAGAGGAGATGCCAGACTGTTCCTTGGCAAATTCAAGGGATCGTCCGAAGACTACGAAAAGATGATCGAGTTGAATCCTGCTCTGGACGTATCCCACTGGCGGCTTGGTATCGCCTACTATTACCTAAGCCGATTCGACAAGGCGGCCCATCAGTTTGAAATCTATCACAACTACGACAACGTCGATCGTGAAAACGGCATCTGGCGATTCATGTCGCAAACACGCCTCAAAAACATGGAGGTGGCCCGCAAAGGCTTGCTCAAATACGAAAAGACGGACCGCCCACCATATCCATGGGTATACTCTCTATATGCCGGCGACCTAAAAGCGGACGAAGTCTACCGAAAAATCGACGAGGGAGGCTTTCCCGATCGCTACAAGGAACGCGTCCTGTTTCACGCCCAATTGTACGTCGGTATCTTTCACGAATTAAACGGTAGGGATCAGGAGGCCCTGAAACACCTTAGAGCAGCAGCAGCCAACGAATACGGTCGTGCCACCGGCACCTACATGTGGCAAGTGGCCCGCGTTCATTACGATCTCTTGCAATCCAGACTGTCGTCAAAGAATCGGAAAAAATAAGCCTAATTCCTTAGGTAGTTTATTCATTTGGAGCGGAAAATCGAGTCTTCCTCTTCGAACGCTCAACACAGGTGCAGGTGACGCAATTGCTTATTCCGGCAAACCCGTGGCGTAATTATAAAAGTAGGCTCGTCTATCCATGCTCTTGAGTAAGTAGAGCCATCCCGAGGTGCTCGCCTGATATAGGTAGGGGTAACTAGCCCGAGTTGGCCCAGAACCAACCTTGTCCCTCACTCCAGAACCAGAGTCCCTCCGCACCATCGGGTTGGGCATAGAGCCAACCGAAATCGGCATGATAAATCCAGGCGTTGTCGTAAGGGCGAAAGGTTTACCGAACCATTGGGATACTCGCCAACCGGCTTCTGCTTCGTCCGTGGTTGCCCACCATGCCTCCGTAAGGCAAGGTGGATTCGGGAACGCTGAAACGCTTGAGAAAGCCCAAGTTCGTTCCTTTGGTTTTGGTCGCATAGGCCAGCGATAATAAAGATGTTTTCCAAGGTCGGGAATTGCCGTGCTAGTGGTGAAGGTGTTCCCCGAACGCGTCGCCCGACTCGTCCACGAGGAACTTGCGGAAGGTGTTGGTAGCCGGCTTCCAATAACCGGATTGGGTCAGGGGGACGCGAGCTATCCTTCTGGGTGAATCCGATGCTGAATTGATTGGTGGGTGGACCCACGACTCCAAGGGAAAGAGTTCCTGCGATCGTATTTGAAGGGATGTTTTCTTTGATGGTGGTATCGTCGAGAGTAGCGGATGCTGCGGTAAAGACGAAAAAGGAGACTAGAGT
>CALBIN010000197.1 GCA_937893275.1 uncultured Opitutia bacterium
GTCGAAGGCCCGTATCTTGTTGTCGGCGGTGCCTGAGCAAAAAACTAGGCCCCCTTTGGTGACCAAGGGCCCACCGAAATTGCGCGTGCCAGTCAACGGCATTCCCTGTGCCGTTAGTTCCTCGTATTCGCCGTAGGGGATTTTCCATGCAAGTCTCCCGCTGTTCAGGTCGATGGCGGCGAGAATGCCCCAAGGCGGCTTTATACCAGGGTAGCCTTCATGATCGAAGAGCTTGGGGAATCCGCCAAAACCGTAGCTTGGGCGTTCGGGCCTTGTCAGTGGTTTCGGGTACTCACGGTCGCGGTCAAACAGGTACTCGATGAGCTCATCGGTTTGCTTTTTGTCGAGTACGGGAAGGGGCGGCATGCTTCCACGACCCTTGGGGATGAGATCGCGAACGGCTTGTTCTTTCAGGCGGGAGGACAAGCCGACGATGGAGGGGGCTACGCCCACGCCTTGGCGGTTGGGCCCGTGACAGGCGATGCAGAAAGTTTCGTAGACTTTGCGACCGGGAGTGGATGTCAGTTTAGTCTCGTCGACCACGGCTCGATCGGTGCGAGTGATCTTCACGATTGAGGGCAACTCGGTGGCGCTTACGTAGAGGAGTTCGCTCTCAGGATCGAAGCAGGCTCCCGTCCATTCTGCTCCGCCATGTGTTCCAGGGAGCATGACAATAGGCATGCCGGGGCCATGCGTCTCGTAGAATCCGAATCGCATTCCCTCGGTTTTCTTAAGGACATGAGCCCGGGCCTCGGGCGAGCGGTCGGGAACTTCGTTACTGGAGAAGACTTGTCTAATGAAAGGCTCGGGCAACTCCGGAGCTGGTTGGTAAGGCGAAGTCAATTCTCCCGGGGTGGGGGAGGTGGGAGCTCTCTTCAGGCGAAAGGGAAAGAGCGGTTTGCCCGTCACTCGATCCAGAACAAGGGTGTTGCCCATCTTGGTGACCTGAGCGACGGCATCGATCTTGCGACCATTGCGGGTAACGGTGACGAGGTTGGGGGCACAGGGGATGTCGAGGTCCCATATGTCGTGTCGTATCTCCTGGAAGTGCCAGATTCGCTTGCCCGTTACTGCGTCGATGGCGATCACGCAATTAGCGAACAGGTTGATTCCGCGATGGGTGTGACCAAGGAAATTGGGCTTGGGTGAACCAGTGCTGACGTAGGCGATGCCGCGATGGGCGTCGAGAGACATGCCGCCCCAGCAGTTAGCCCCATTTTCGGGGCGGTCCCAAGTGTCATGTCCGAATTCGCCCTCTTCGGGTATGGTGTGGAAAGTCCAGAGCTTTTCGCCCGTGCGGACGTCGAACCCAAATACATCCTTACGGAACCCTGCCAGGACTAGGATGTTCTTGAAAATGGCTCCTGCAGCCCGCACCTCTGGGCCTGGCTTGGCGAATAGGACTTTACCATCCTTGGGTCGAAGGGCGTAAAGGGTTTCGCCCGCAGTAAAAAGAATACGGCCCTCGTGTTTTTCGTTTCCTTCCCAGTGAACCATTCCGCGAAAGGCGGGTTGTCCTCCTTTTTCGTTTCGGAAATTCCACAGTTCCTTGCCCGTGGCGGCATCCAGTCCAACCATTCGCTTGCCGGGGGTCGGAGTGATCAACACCCCTTGAACCACAATCGGATTGGCTTGCACGTTCGCCTTCCCGTCCTCGCTGCGATAAATCCAAGCCGTCTCGAGATCGGATACGTTATCCAAATTGATTTGATCGAGCAGGGAGTAACGGGAGGATGTTGCGTCTCCTTGAGAACGGCGCCAATCGATGAAATCCTGTTTTTTCGGCCACTTTGCCGCAGGTGTCATTTCTTCCGGTTTGATGGCCGGTATTGTCTTGTAAAGAGGGAGCTTTTCGCGAACTTTTGGGTCCTCAACCGCCCAGTAGTCGGGTGATTTTCCTGTGACGATAGAAACCAAGCTAAGGATCAATAATGTGAGATTTGTTCTCATGCTTTTATCGAAGTTGCGGAAACCTAAGCTGTGGGCAAACCAAATGAGAACTCCTTTCCGCTTGTTTTCGCGGCGCTTTCACGCCACCAATGAGGCATGAATATAATTCACCTTGTTGTTTTTTCC
>CALBIN010000198.1 GCA_937893275.1 uncultured Opitutia bacterium
GCCATTCTCCATGAATTGTTGCAACTTGGCGGTGGTGAGTTGACTCCCGAATTGGAGAGGATAGGGGAAGTGGCCAACCTTTTGCTGACCGATTTCACCGTGCCTGGCGAAATTGAGGAAAGTGTTTTGCTTAGTGGCAAGGAAGTGTTGAGCAACCCTTTCTATCGAGAGGTTTCATCTGTATATGGTCACTTGGAAAACGACCTTCTTGTTGCTGGAGAAGCCTCTTTTGTTGGAGGCCGAAACATTGAAATGCCTTCTGGTTTCTATCGGTTGGCAGACGGAACCGAATCTGTTACTGACTTAATAGTCTTTAGTGCCTCAGAGCAATTGAGCATTAGGGATGATGTTTCTTTTGCCGAGTTTGGAGGAGTTGAGAATCCTAGGGTGGTATTGATGAGTGGCGGGTCACTTGAGACCACCAAAGGAGTTAGTTTAGATGCGGCTACGAATGATTTAATCGTATCGGTTCGTCAGGATGTTTTACTTCAGTACGCTACATTAAAAGGTAATCGCGAGGTGACTATTCGTAGTTTGCGCGATGTGACTCTCTTGGACTCGGAATTAGATGCCTCTGATATCGCAACTTTAAAAGCAACTCAGAACTTGTATGTAGACGGTTTGAATTTTAGTCGAGATATACCCAGAATAGTTATGGAAGCTTCCACCATCCGCCTCATGAATATCGATTTCCCAAGTAGTTCAATCGTTAATTTGAATAGCCTCAAGGGTCCTATTGATGGACGCTACCCCAATTTTGGAACGGATATACCTTCGGCTCAACAACTAGGTCGTGTAAATTTTCTCCAGAACATTAAGTCTGGCGGAAACTTAATGCACGACCGATCCACTTTCGAGCAATTCGGAGATAATATTAAAATAGGGAAGCTACCCTGATATCGTATAGGCTTTCAGGCAATTTGACTGATGGTTGTACGATGTTTTTCGGTGCAGGAGTTTTGTAGTCCCATTGTTTTCGGCTTGGCTTGGGCCGCTTGATTCGAAAAATAGCTAATCATGGATGAAGTCCTGAACCATTTGAGAACAATTGTCTTTTCAGCCGATGGCGTCGCTGAAGAGTTGCCAAGGGCTATTCAAGCACTGGACAAGGTTTTGGACGAGCGGGGAAATGAATTGCCCGCTCGATTGAGACATTTTCTTGAAAACCGAAGTTATCAAAAGGCTTTAGTCTTTTTGGAGGGTGGGGAACCTGAGAAGGGGACTTGCGGCAAGTGATTTGAGACTCTGTGGAATTCCTCGATGGGTAACGATAAAGCTAAAGATGGGAGAATATCGACCGATGCCGTTGGCACTGACTTCGGAAGCAATCCTTTCGATAGTTTGACTGCGGGTGGTTTGCGCAAAGTAGTGATCCCTAAAGATACTTCGAAAAAAGTCCCCAAACCCTCGCGGAAATCATCTGGTCACCGTTTGGACGTAAGGCGAGAAAAGTCTGGTCGTGGCGGTAAAACCGTAACTACGGTGAAGGGGTTCCCGCCGGGAGTTTCTTGGGTTGAGCGCAAGGAAATGCTTCGAGACTTCAAGAAACGTTTAGGAACCGGGGGAGTATTTGCCGACGGGCAGTGGGAAATTCAAGGAGACAAACGAGACGAAGTCGTCGTTTGGTTGGAGGGGAAGGGGTTTCAGCCAATTCTGGCTGGCGGTTGATTCAGGAAGCGGTTTGCTTCTCGCCTTCGTGGACCACGTCTTCGTGGTGTACGACATCTTCGCCTTCCTCGGTTTTTTCCTGAGAGCCTTCCGCTGACTTGGTCGCCTTGAAATCGTGATCCTCGATGGGTTCTTGGCTCATGACTTCGTTAATGTCTTGTTCCCACTCGGTCTTGGCTTTGCGGAATTCCTTTACGCCTTTGCCCAGAGAACGAAACAACTCCGGCACCTTCTTGGCTCCGAAGAGCAGAAGTACGATAAGGAATATGAGGATGATTTCCCCGCCACCAAAGTTACCAATGAAGGCGAGTGCGGGATCAAATAAGACTTTCATAGTTAATTAAAGTATTTGGAGATTACTCTTGAGGCAAACTTTTTGTCGGTAGTGAGTTGCGGAAAGTTTGTGAGGGGCAAATCACAATCCGAGTTGGCGAAGCGCTTCGGGTTTGGGTTTGTTTACGGAACTTTGGTCAGCCTCGAAGAAGCCATGTAACTGACGAATGCGTGTAGGGTGACGCATCTTGCGAAGAGCCTTGGCTTCGATCTGGCGGATGCGTTCGCGCGTGACCTTGAATTGTCGTCCCACTTCTTCAAGGGTTCGACTGTAGCCGTCCTTTAGCCCAAAACGGAGGGTAAGTACATTGCGTTCGCGTTCGGTCAGGGAATCTAAAACATCTATGATTTTTTCGCGTAGCAAGGAGTATGCGGTCATGTCGTAAGGATTTTCCGCGCCCTTGTCTTCAATGAAGTCTCCGAAGTTTGTGTCATCGCTGTCTCCTACCGGACTTTGCAGTGAGATGGGCTGCTGGGCCATCTTCATTATGTTTTGTACTTTATCTACAGGTAGTCCCATTTCCTCTGCTACTTCGTCTGAGGTAGGTTCGTGTCCTAATTCTTGCAGGAGTTGCTTCTGGACCTGCATGACCTTGTTCAGCGTCTCGATCATGTGAACGGGGATACGAATGGTCCTAGCTTGGTCGGCTATGGAACGAGTTATTGCTTGTCGTATCCACCATGTGGCATAAGTGGAGAATTTATAGCCTCTACGGTATTCAAATTTCTCGACGGCTTTCATCAAGCCCATATTTCCTTCTTGAATAAGGTCTAGAAAGGAGAGTCCCCGATTAGTGTACTTTTTGGCGATTGAAATGACGAGACGCAGGTTGGCTTCGACCATTTCGGTTTTGGCAATGTGGGCATCGCGCATGAAAGATCGTACTTCCCGAATGAGCTCCGAGAGTGCTTCCGAATCCATGCGGTATTTCTCGCGGAATTGCGACAGTTCTTTTCGAACCTTGTCTAGTTTTACCCCTTTGCGCTTTACCTTTACCGTATCTTTCTTGGCCATGTTAATGTGCCGAAGGTGTCGGGAAATTATCTTGAGGTCGGGGTTGATTTGGGCGATGAAGTCCTCGAATACCTTCAATTTGAAGCAGCACTTCTTGAATATCGGGGCGAGCATTCCCTGATATTTGAGGAATCGGTTGGTGGCGCGTTTGATTTGCGTTGGGTCTTTAGCTTCTTCCGCTTGACTCCATGCACGGATGATTTTCACCAGCAGAAGATTTCCTGCTTCGAGTTGCTTGGCTAAATTTTTGAAATAGGTTTCCCGGCTATCGATCTTCTTGTCTAACACCACCCGATCAAAACGCTCTTCACGGTTGATCAGGTTTTGAGCCAGTTCCATCTGGAATTGGGCGGTGAGATCCACTGAGAACAATAGCTTGAGAGCGGCAGACTCGGCTTTTTCAATTCGCTTGGAAATGTCTACTTCCTCTTCTCTTGTGAGGAGAGGCACTTGCCCCATTTGCTTCAAATACATTCGGACGGGGTCGTCCAGCATGTCTCCCTGAGTGGTGCGGGCGTATTCCTCTTCCGACTCTTCCTGCTTTTTCTTGTATTTATCGACCTCGACGCCATCTAGAATTTTGACTTCCAGATTGTTGAGGATGGAAATTACGTTTTGCAGCTCTTCGGGTTGGCTTGCAATCTCGGGCAGGGCTTTGTCGATGTCCTTGTAAGTGAGAAAACCCTGTTCGCGGGAATGATGAATAAGGTGATGGACCTTGTCAGTAATTGCATCGTCTAAAGGTTTTGGAGTGGGAGCTTTACCCGAGACAGCATCCAATGCCGCTTTCGCCTTGGCTGCAGCGCTTTCTATTGTGGTCTTACCCTTCGTGGCTTTGGCTTTTGTAGTTTTTTTCGCTTTTCTGGTCGTAGCCTTTGCCGCTTTTGCCGCCCCTGTTTTTTGGGCAATGCTTTTTTTCGCCCCAGCAGTTGTCGCCTTTGCCTTAGAAGAGGTCTTCTTGACTGTCGCTTTCTTTGTCGACGGAGGCTGTTTCGGGCCATTTGGTGTCTTGCGACTCTTTGTTGTTTTTTTTGCGATCGGCGCTTTTTGGGCCGGTGCCTTTTTCGCTTTTTCTTTGGTCGGTGACATGGGCGGAATTATTATCGGTCTCGGGTTGTTGGACAAAGGTTAGTTGTGGTAGCGATCCTCGTTGCGATCGTAGAGAAGCCAGCTCTGCTCGAAGTTTGGTGAGTTGCTCGGATCCGTCCGGGTTCAGATTTGCGAATCGTTCCCGAATCTCATTTTCTTTTGCTTTGAAGTAACGATTAAAGAGAGCCTGTAGCGAGGCATTGCATGCATTGTGCACGTCCACGGGGTCATCGTGGGCTGGTTTCCGGGATAGTATTTCGTATGCGGTGTTTCGTTCGTCATCGTTCTCTAGTATCTCATCTAGGGATGCTAGTCCATTACCATTATCCTCGCGTATTTCAGCCAGTGCCTTGGCTAGTATTGTTCCTGAAGGGGATGTGAGATTGAGCCATTCCGGTTGGATCGCTTGCGCGAGAGGAATCGCGACTTCATTATGGTGCAAAACAAATAATAATAGATCATCCTCGGCAGTTGTCAACTTTTGGGAAGCATTTTGGGAGATTTTTTCAGATGAAGCTGTTTGGCGGGAAGCATACGAAGGTGAGCTCTTTTTGCTTAGAAAGCGCGCGAATTCTTGTCGAGCGGAACTTTCTTCCAGTTTCATCAACCGAATGGCCTGAGCCAAGTATTCGTCTCGTGCCACGAGAGAATCCGTTTCGGCCACGATTTCAAAAATATGTTCCAAAACTGTGTTCTTTTGGGTGGGCGTAGGTTCTTTCGTCTCGCCAAAGTACATGGATACGGCAAAGGCGATGCCGCTGAGAGACTCGTCTTTGAGGTTTTCCAAACCTGCGAGACCTTCGGCGCGGAGCAAGTCGTCGGGATCTCCTCCGGGAGGTAACAGAAGAAAGCGGATGTCGAGAGCGCTTTTTACGCAGATTGGGAGGATTCGGAGGGCCGCCTTTCGGCCTGCTTCATCACCGTCGAGAAGGCAATCGATGCCTGCTGGTCGATATCGTCGAAGGAGATGGGCCTGAGCATTGGTGAAGGCTGTTCCTTGAGGAGCTACGACGTTTTTTACTCCTTGTTCCCAGCACCGAATGGCGTCGAGTTGACCTTCGACCAGCAAAAAACGTTTATTTTCGTCAATGTGGCGTCTTGCCTTGTCGAGATTGAAGAGCAGGTTGCCTTTGCTGAAGATCGGAGTTTCGGGAGAGTTTATGTATTTTGCCTCGCGAGCAGGATCATTTTCCGGCGTGACAGACAATTGACGGGCGGTAAAGGCGACGACGCGCTCTTGGGTATCCCGAATGGGGATCATAAGCCGACCGCGAAAGCGAGTCAGGAAATCCGGTCGTCCTTTGCGGTCGAAAAATAGCCC
>CALBIN010000199.1 GCA_937893275.1 uncultured Opitutia bacterium
GGAGGAAGTTTACTATTCGACCGTACCTTAAATGATCGACGGAAACCTTGCAAATAACGTCACCGATACGGAACGAGCATTTTTTTTCGAACTTTGATTTGTCAAGGAGTTTGCACTGGTTTTCGGTTAGTCGGAATCGCTTATAATGAGCGAAGTCTCCACGTCGGATTGGTTCCAGGTTATGCGGGTTGAGCTGAATGAGTTCGAAGGACCGTTTGCGACCTTCTCTAATTAAGATTATCTCCCCAATTCGTACTCGACCGTTTGCGGGAGCGATTTCCTCTACGATTTCGCCTACCGAAAGGACATTTTTTTTCTTAAGGCGTTTAGTGAGTGAAACCATTATCCATTATACACTTACATCACTGGAAAGTCAATCGGGGCAAACAGTAAAATGAGGCTCGCAATGGCTGTTTGGAGTTCTATTGTTGAGTACATATTTTTCCTCTAATGAATCCCGCCTTAACGATACCTTTTTTTTGTCTCTTGGTTTGCAGTGTTTTGTTCGGATGTAACGGCAACCGGTTCTCTTCCGAAAATGAGGATCGGGAATCCGGTCTTTTGAGGGATGGTCAAAGTTCTTCTAAATCCGAACCAGTTTTGAGAAAGGGGAATTTGGATTTTTTTGTTTTGGGCAGGAATGGATTGGAGATCGAAACTTTGTTTGGAGTTCCCTATGAAAAGGTCTCCGAGGATGGCAACTTAGTGGTTTGGAGGTATCGTCGGGCCGTATTCGACGAAGCGACGAGCATTACCTATGGTTGGAGCCGCCTAACCTTGAAGTTTGCCCGTGGCCTTTGTTCGAAGGTTTCCGTGGATTTGGAGCATCCTCCCATTCCTGTTGACGAGAATACTGAGGTGAATCGCAGTTCGGGTTCTTCTGCGTTACCTCTTTTTCGCAAGTTTCAGTAGATTCTTCCAAGATCTGCCTTTCTTGTCTGAATTATCACGTTTTACTTCGAGGCAAGTTTATTGCTTAGCAATGACATGCGTGTCTTTACCAAAGAAAACGCCAGGAGTAAAATCCTGGCGCTTTCTGGCTTAGAAAAACAAACTAGACTGAAACAAACTGACTTTCGTCAATACTAGAGACTAGTGTTTTGTTCATCCGTTCAAAAAAAAATAGAAAATCTTAAGCGGCGCATTTAGGGAAGGCGCAGAATCGCGATACCTTCGTTTTCCGAGGGTTCCTTTAGAGAGCGACCCTCATGATCCAGCACTCTAAGGGCCTTGCCGTTTGATGAAGTGATGGAGATGGATCCTTGCTTGGCAACCGGTAGACGTTCACCTTTACGCAAGTTTTGCCATTGTAATTCCACTCCTTGGGCATTCTGTACCAATATCCACACGTCTCCAAGAGCTTCAAGTGTAACAACACTCTTTTTATCGGAACTTTGGGTTGTTCCGGGCACCAGTGCTTGCGTGCTTGGTGACACCTGATTGCTTGTGGGTGAAAACAAGTTTGGATGAGGGGGCGGAGCGTTCGGGGGGGGGGGGGGGGGGGGGGGGGGGCAGGTCCACCGCAAGACGCAGAAAATAAAACCAACACACCAGTTAGATGTAGATTTACTTTCTGGAAAATATGATAGGATGATCGAGTCATCACAAACATGGTCTGAAACTTTTGCTGTGTACGGCAACAATAATGGGCAATGGACACTCTCTGCATAGAGAGGTTCTTCGCGGGCTCAACAACAAAATCATTAGTTTTTCCAGTTGGCGGGCTTTTGTAGAAAACCCCAACTGGAATCGGCTCTCAATCTTGGGTCGTATTTTATACAGCACGTAGCTGATTCAGCTGGGTTCCAAGTTATTGGTCGGATGCTTCCGGTACGGTAACTTTCTGCGGAATATTAGTCCAGTATTCCGACCATCGATTCCATTCTGAAAAATCTAAAA
Organism: uncultured Opitutia bacterium; assembly: GCA_937893275.1. Classification (GTDB taxonomy): domain Bacteria; phylum Verrucomicrobiota; class Verrucomicrobiia; order Opitutales; family Seribacteraceae. The sequence continues at coordinate 1,900 of CALBIN010000199.1, forward strand.
CTTCGGGTATGGGTTGAAGTTCTCGACAGGAATAAGCGAACATTTCCAAGGCTTGTTCTGCAGAGGTGGCCATGAAATATTTTACCACTGGCATGATGTTTCCTGCAGTTTGGTATCGGACTCGATATTGAATGGGGTCGGGCTCTGTCTGGCGTTTTTTCTTCATGCCTTAAGTTTTCATTGTTAACTTAAAGCAAGATAAGCCGGCTATTATATGAAATGCAAATCGGAGGGAGTTAAATCCGATTTTTTTTCGCAGAGGTTAGCGAGGGGGAGAGGAGTTGAACCAAGAACGTATAAGATCGGCGTTAGGCAATAGATCAGAATTGGCGCTATCGGATTGCGGGAAGGCGGGATAAGCAAGAATTTGTCCGGTAGCTAGTCGACCGGTGGCGAATAACCCGTCGGGAGAGAAAGCACAGGCCTCGAAGGGTGCGGACAACTTGTCGGCAAGATTGGCTTCCAGTTTTCCCGTTTCGGCACGCCATAGTCTCAATGCACCGTCGGTAGTGGTTAGGATCCATGCATTGTCCGGTGATTGCGAACAACCCGGGGGCAGGGTGTCGCCGTCCATTTTTTGTCCGTGCTTGCGGAGAAAAGCTTCCAGTGTGGAAGGAAGGAAGGAAGGGGAGGCGTTATGCCGAGCAAGATCGAAGTAGTAATCCGGAGAACTGGTAAGAGAACCGTCTTTTTCAACAATTCTTATAGCTTCTGATTGTGGAATAGTTCGAATGGAGCAAAGGCCCTCTTGCGTAACAACAAGTATGCGATTTCCTTCGGGAGAATAATGTAAATCCGCTAATTCTCTTCCCGGAAGAGTGATCCTGTTGTAGGTGAGTCCGGTGGAAGTTTCGCAAAAAAGAATGCGACCGGATCGACAGGCTACCGATACACCTTGGCCATCGCGTGCGAAACGAGCGGTTACAACATTTTCAAGTTCTACCTGAAAGTGAAGAAGAAAGGCACCGTCCGCACTGCCCCAAAGGGCGGGAGGAGCACCTGGTCCGGATGTGAGAACGCGAGTTCCGTCGGGAGAAAAATCGATATTGTCGAATCGTGCGGAATGTCCTTCAAGGAAGACGGGTTTACTTTCAGCTTCGCGTGTTCGTATTACGGCTTTACCCGCTAGTTCGCACGATGCCATAAGATTCTTTTTTGGGGAGAAAGCGACTGTAGTTACGGAAGATTTGTGATCCGAGAAGGAGGCAATCTTTACGCCTTCTGCAAGGGATACGAGGTGTGTGGAGCCATCACTGCAACCTGCGAAGAAAAGCTTGCCGTCGGGGGATGCCGCCAATGCGGTTACCGCTGCTGGTAATTTTTGACCTACATTGCGTGGCGGTCTTCCCGCGAGATCGGAAAGATAGAGTTCACCCTTTGCGTTTCCGGTTAAGATGAGATCCGTTTTCGGTACACTGACTGCACACGCTCCGGGAAGCTTTTCGGGACTACCTAATAGAAACGAGCCTGCCGGAATCGGCATTAGACGAAGTGCGAGTTCCTGCACGAGGTGAGGCTTTTCAACCAGTACCTTTGTGGCATTCGCTTCCGGAGAGAGATCAGGGGCGAGGGCGACTCGAAAACCTCGGTCGTCTCTCTTGACTCCAGGATCGTTTGCTCCGCGATAAGCCGCCCGGCAACGGTTGAAGCCGACATTGAAAGAACCGCCGCGCAGGGAGCGCCAGCGTCCCTCGGTTATAAAGGGGTCCACTGCACCCGGTATTCGGCTCTTGAGCATGTTTTGTTTGTTTAACTCGACGTGATCGAGGCACCATTCCCAGAGGTTGCCGTGCATGTCGTGAAGACCGTACGCATTGGCATCTTTCTCTCCGCCGGCATGGGGAGCATTATTTGAATTTTCCGAAAACCAAGCTATTTGGGCAAGGTGTTCGGAATAGGCGGTGTCGTCGTTAGGTATGGAAGTGATGGAAGATCCGGCAAAAGGACCGTTTGTCCCCGCCCGGCAGGCGTACTCCCACTCGGCTTCAGTCGGGAGGCGGTATACATAGCCGTTTGCAGGAGGAAACTTTTTGTTGAGAATTTTGCAGTATTCGGTGGCGTCGAACCAGGATGTCTTTTCGACGGGAAACTTTGGAGATTTCCGAGTGCTTGGGTTTTCTCCTACGAGTTTCTCGTATTGTTCTTGGGTGACTTCGAACTGTCCTAGCCAGAAATCCCTTGAAATCGTTGTGAAGCGTTGAGTTTCGTTGGGGAAACGGCCAAGTTCGCCGTGCAGGCTTTCGCTTCCATTTATTTTGCCCGAAGCGAGACGGGCGTGCCCATTCCACAGACCAAAGGTGGCATCCTTGCCAACGGTCAGAATCGTTTCGGAATCCTCTGCGAAGCCGGCACCGGCGAGACCCGATTCGGGGTGGGGCGCAAAGCTGAGGATTTCGCTACTCGAAAGAGCTTTTGCGTGAAAGGCGAGGCGCCCCCATAACCATCCCCTCATGGCCGGGTTCGTTTTTTGTAGAATCTGATTGGCGGTTTCAAGGTTGCGGGACTCGAGTGCCCGTCGAGCCAAACGCAGTTGGGCCAAGTATTTTTCAAGTTCGAGTAAATGTATGTTGCAGGCCAGTCTTCGGACGCGAGACATAGAGATTTCTACCATTCCAAAATTGGGGTTTTCCCCTTTGGCCATACCATCCCGAATGGCCGTAAGGTTTAGAGCTAGGTTTCCTGACGAGCCTGTTAGCCAAATACGTTCGGACGCCGTTTGTGTGGTTAATCCGTCTGTTTGAGGGAAGTATATGGAGCGAATTCTATCCACGGGTGTCTTGAAGGTCCCTCGCTTTGTTTTCAGTTGGAGGTTTCCATCGACTAAAGCGCCAATTTCGGATGCGGTGGAATCTCCGTTGACCAAGGTTACGCGAGTGGTTGCTTTCTCTTCCGGAGAGGGTTCTTCGACTGGAGTATAGTCGCCCTCCCAACCGGAAATTGAGGTTTCATTTAGACGAAGGAAGGAGCTGCCGCCTTGGTTGTAGAACGATACGGTGTTACCCATGGGAATGAATTCCTCATCTCCGTCTTTCCAGCTGGCCATTTTTCGGTCGTTTAGCCAAACGGCGAATTCCTTAGTCTTGCGATTTCCATAAATGCGAAAGTGGCCCGATTTCAAGCTCAGTAAATCTTTAATAACCGCCGAACCAATGGTCTCCCGAGTGAGCTGCCCCTTTTTCCGCTTGGCCGCTTGTAGGTTCAACCTGTTGTTGGAAAAAGAAAAGTCGTACCCTATGCTTCCATAGCTACTGGAACGAGAAGCGGACTGATTATCGGAAAACATCTGCACGCGGAAATAAAAAGAGCGTTCCCAACGAGCTTCAAATTCTATTTCTATAGCATTTTTTTCAGGGAGAACCCGACTTAGACTTCCTGATGCAGTCGCAACCAGTCCGCCACCCTCGTATCTCCAAGCGTTTTTGCTGCTTGGTTTCCAACCGGAAAATCCGTACGAGGCATCGTACAGGGTTTCGTGACTTGGAGGCAATAGGATGATCGAGGTGATTTTTTCTCTTGGTGTTGCCAACACTCCAGCAAAGTCGGTTTCCACGGCTACGGTCTTTGCATCGACTTTGGTCAGGTGCCCTCTTAATCGATCTCCGTTGGTGAATTTCAGCAACACTTTGGTCCCTTTTTCGTCGGATGGTTTTTTTTCAGGCGCGGTACGCGGGGCAAGTTCGATCGAGTCGACTGCGGAAAAGCGAAAAGACAGCGGATTGGCGGCCGATTCGTTCTCCCATTGGAGAAAACGATTGCCTGTTAGCTCAATCAATTGCCCTCTGATTTGTGAACCGTCGAAGAGTCGGAGGAGGTTCGATGAGTCTATGTTTTCGGAGATGTCCTCAGTTTTGTTAGATACAGTGCTTGGGTTCCACGAAATATTTGGTGCTTCAACCATCCTAATGCGTTCTCCATTTCTTTCAATCAAGACTTGGGCTTTTGCCTGAACTTGGACTGCTTGTGGTTTGACATTGAGTTGGATTCGAACGGCTTGGGCTTCCGCTTTTGCATCGGGGGGAGCGTCGACTTTCAACTCGATGATCGTCTTGGCTTCTGCCTGTAGCTGTAGTTTCGTAGCAACTTTAACTTCTTGACCTGATGCAGTCGAGAAACTCGCAGTCAGCAGAACTATTCCTGCCAGAGTTGTAGATAATGTCGTCATCTTTCGTAAATCGGTAGGTATCTGTAGTTGAGCGCTAGGGATAGTAGAGCAGCAGAAGTGGAGAAGGCTTTTCCGTAATTTCCGTTCCAACTGCCGTCGTCGGATTGGGTGGCAAGAAGTCGTTTTACGTTTTTGGAATTCCAGACCCGCCAGAGAGAGGAGTCTGCTCGGAAGACTGCTTGGGATGTGTAGTATAGGCTATAGAACTTGTGGCCTTGGC
>CALBIN010000200.1 GCA_937893275.1 uncultured Opitutia bacterium
GATAAGGAAGGTACTTGGGTGTTTTTCTCTGAAGAAATTGTTTCTTTGTTCGAGGCATTTGCATCCACCGTAACGATTTTTGTACCATTACTCTCCCCCAGAACAAACGATGGAATGGTTAGAATTAGGCATGAGAGAACAAGAAGTAATGACTGTTGATTTAAGAAGAATCGATTCATTGAAAAAGTCTTGGGTTTGGCTGGCTGGTCAATTTGTCTTTGACAATCACCTTACCTGCGATGCAAACGCAAGGTTGAAGATGTCTCAACAGTATTCGGGGTTTTTAGCCTTCGGGCTTTTATTATGTCTACCTTGGACCGATATATTTTAGCCGAATGGCTAAAGGTCTTTGGGCTCAGCTTAATCGTATTGATTGGCTTGCTCGTCCTTCAGGATGCCGCCAACCATGCGGAAGATTTTCGCCAAGGGTTCGCGGGGGCGGGTGAAGTTGTATCTTATTACGCGTGGCTGATTCCCGGTTATCTCCCTTGGCTATTGCCGATAGCTCTCTTTGTTTCCACTTTGTTTGTCGTCGCGACTCTCCGTCGAAACAATGAAATTGCCGTATTGCGAGCTTGCGGTGTGAGTATGTTGCGTCTTTCGAGATCTCTCCTTGTCGCTTCTCTTTTGCTTTCGGCTCTTAGCTATGGGTTAAACGCCAAATGGAGTCCTTTGGCGATGGAGAAGGCTCAAGGACTTCTTGAGGTTCTACGAGGGAAGTCCGATCATCGGAATTTCATTTCCAATTTCGAGATGTCTCCACCGAATACAAGTCGGCGATGGTTTTTCCGTAAGTTCTTTCCCGTCCTTTCTTCCGGGGAGGGCGTTCACTTATATTCCCGAACTTCGGGGGGGCATGATTCCTTTCGCATTCAGGCCGAGGAAGCCTTTCGCGAAGAAGATGGCTCTTGGCTTTTCCTTCAAGGTCGTTTCATGGGTTTTGCAGGTCCTCGTGGACTTCCTGTTCCTTCCGAATCGGGAGAAGGCTTGGTTTGGGAGGCGGAATTCGCTCAGCAAGCTTCCCCCACGGATGGATTTTCGTCCGTGCCGATTCTCAATAAGCAATTCTCGAGCTTGCGGTTGCCGGATGTACGGGAAGACCCGGAGCCTTTTCTGTTGATGAGAAAGAAGCCAAGTGAGCTGTCTATACGAGAACTGAAAACAATAGTCTCGGCATCTGGCGGAACCAAAGGAAATGCAGTGGTTCGTCCTTATGCTATTCGCATGGGGCATGCGTTCTGGGCGTCTCCGGGATGTCTTCTGGCAGTGGCGCTAGGCATTCCCTTCGCTCTTTTGGGCGACGGCCGTTCCGCCGCGGCGGGAGTAGCTCGTGCCATGGGCTTGTTCTTGGGCTATTACATCGCAAGAACTATGGGTGATTCTTTGGGCGAAGCGGGTATTATTCCAATAGAATGGGCGGCCGGTGTTCCCGTTCTACTTTTGGGAATTGCAGCAGTTTGGCTTTTGTGGCGGGTTCGGTGAACGGCGAAGGTTACTCCACTTCTCGCAACTGTATGCTTTCGACGACCTTGCCGTGGGCAAGCACGTTCGTGACGGTTACCAACTGATCTCCCTTTTCTACCCATTCGAAGGATCGCAGATGCTCGATAGCGTTTAATATCGTTTGTTCGGGATCCTCGGAGAATTCCATGAAGAAAGGTTCGATCCCCCAGAGCAACCGAAGGCGAAGGTGTACGCCTTTTACGTCGGTGAACGCGAAAACAGGAGCGCCATTTGGCCGGAGGGCCGCAAGCTTTTCCGCCAAGTCCCCGCTTCGCGTGAATACGAGAACGGCCGAATTTTCCAGTTTCATTGCCAACATCGCTGCCGAACGAAGCATTTTTGCCTTCGGCCGAAAGAGTCGCAATTCTTCTGTTAATCCCGGGGTTATTTCTTGTTCTATTCTTCCTGCAATACGGTTGAGAATACGAACGCACTCGATGGGCCTTTCACCCTGAGTGGTTTCCCCGCTGAGCATGAGGCAGTCGGCGCCTTCGTTCACTGCATTGGCGATGTCGCTGATTTCCGCCCGAGTGGGTACGGGGGAATCAATCATCGATTCCAGCAAGTGAGTGGCTACGATTACCGGTTTGCCCAAAGCAAGGCACTTGCCCACGGCACGACGCTGAATGATGGGCAATTCCTCATAGGCGCATTCGATTCCGAGGTCGCCCCGAGCTACCATTAAACCATCCGCACCCCGAACGATTTCATCGAGATTTCTGACTGCGCTTTGGTCTTCGATCTTGGCGATAATCCGGGCTTCCGAACCGTTCTCGGATAGAAAGCGTCTAAGTAAATCTATCGACTCGGCGTCACGAGTAAAGGAGAGTGCAAAAAAATCATGGCTTTCCTGAATGCCGACCAATGCGTCGGCCATGTCTTTTTCGGTGAGGGACGGCAAGTCGACTTCTGTCCCCGGTAGATTGACGTGACGTCGGCTCCCCAGTTCACCCGCTTCCGTCACTTTGCAACGGACTTGTCCTTTTTCTGTCTCCAGCACTTCCAGTCGAATCAAGCCGTTGTCCAGCAATACGAGGTTTCCCGGTTCCAGGTGTTCATGGAGTTTGCTGTAGTTGACATCGATCGGCAGGCAATCGTGGGACGGTTGAAAGTCTTGGAGCTTATGCACTAGGTCGACCTTTTGGCCGTCTGCCAATTGTATCTTCTCTTTGCGGAACCCCGTCCGAATTTCGGGACCTTTTATGTCCATCATGACCGCGGGTTCACGTCCCACGCGTTTTCCCACTTCACGGATGCGGCGAGTAATGGTCCGAACCCAGTCGTGACCGGCATGAGCCATGTTCAGGCGGCATACGTCCACTCCCTCTTGAAATAGGGCGGTCAATGTCGCCTCGTCCTCTGATGCGGGGCCAATCGTGGCAATGACCTTGGTTTGTCTCTCAAGATTCCTCATGCGGGAATGGCTTCGGCGGTGGAAGGATCCACCACGTAGGTGTCGGTCGACAATTCAGCGAAAGAATCACGCACCAGGTTCACATCGTTGCAGTCTTTGCTTAGATGCATGAGGAAGATTTCTTGCCATCGAGGGTTTTCGATGGACTTTAACAGCTCTAAGGTCGCTCCGTTGGAAAGGTGACCGTGCCGACCCAGAATGCGCTGCTTCAGGCTCCATGGGCGCTTGGTGTCCCTTTCAAGCATCCGGGGGCAATGGTTAGCCTCGATCACGAGAATCGAGGCTTGTGCGATTTTCTCCTTAACTAATTCGGGGGCATATCCGAGGTCCGTAACCCACGCAAGGCTCTCCAACGGGTTGAACAAGTCTTCGCCACCCCACTCAAAATAAAAGCCCACGGGGTCGTACGCATCGTGCGGGACGCTGAATGGTTGCACCCGCAGTCCACGAAAACTGAAGGTGTGCCCAGTCTCGAAAATCTGCCAATTAGGCCGTCGCGAAAGCTGTGCCTGCACGGCGTTTGCCGTGTCTTGGTTTGCGAAGACCGGGAGGTTTGCCTTTTTAGAAAGGCCGCGAATCCCCGCGGAGTGGTCGGCGTGTTCGTGAGTGAGAAACACGGCGTCAAGTTCTCCGGTGTCCAAGCCCTCGTCCGCCAACAGTCCCGTTAGCTTTTTGGCCGAGAGTCCTGCGTCCACAAGTATGGTTGTGTCTTCTGTGCGCAACAGACCCGCGTTCCCGGAACTGCTCGATGCTAGAACTTTAAAACTTGCCACCACAACATCAGACTAAAAGAACGTCCTTGCCCTTAAGCCAAGATTTTTCTGCGATAGGAGTTTGAAAATAAGTTTTTTTTGTGGATAATAGCGAATGGTTCGATGTGGTGGATCCTTTTGATCGTCCGATCGGCAAGGAGCGTCGCGAGGTGGTTCACGCTCGTAAACTTTTTCATCGCGCCATCCATGTTTTTGTTTTGGACGCTGCAGGTCGAATGCTTGTTCAAAAGCGTTCATCGGCTAAGGACTCCGCGCCGGGACTGTGGTGTTCTTCTTGCTCCGGTCACTTGGATGCGGGCGAGGATTATCTTGCCGCCGCCGTTCGCGAACTGGAGGAGGAGCTTGGTCTTGAAATACGTCCCGAGGATCTCTCTCAAATTCTCAGCGTTAGCCCGTGCATGGAAACGGGTTGGGAATTTTGTAGACTATTTTTCCTGCGGGACGACGGGCCATATGTCTTTGAACCCAGTGAAATAACTGAGTTGCGGAGTCTGGCTCTTAATGAGTTGGACGAGTGGGTTGCTTCCAATGCCGACGAGTTTTCCCTCTCTTTTCTCCATCTTTACAGGATGGCTCGTCTCAGCAAGGCTCTCAAATGAGATTCAGTTGACCGTCTTTCAAATCTCCACCCGGCGACAAGCCAATGACTTGCCATCCTTTTGCAGTGAGTACGCGACCTTGAGGGGTGCGTTGAATGTAGCCCTCTTGAATCAAAAATGGCTCGTGGACCTCTTCTAAAGTGTGCTCCTCCTCGTTGACGGCCACGGCCACGGTTCCTAGGCCAACTGGCCCACCACGATAGTTGTCGGCCATCAAACGTAGGATTCGCTTGTCCATTTCGTCCAAGCCGTTGTTGTCGATTTCGAGAAGCTCCAGCGCTTGAGCGGCCACCTCGCTCGTGATCTTTCCTTCCGCCCGCTGCTCGGCAAAATCCCGAGCGAAATGAATGAGGTTGTTGGCGATTCTAGGGGTGCCGCGGGCTCGCCCCGCGATTTCCTTTGCCCCGTCTTCGTCGAAAGGGGTCTCCAGCAGGCTGCAACTGCGCTTGACGATCGTCGTGAGGTCATCGCGTCCATAATAGTCGAGGCGGGTCTGCAACGTGAAGCGACTTCGCATCGGAGCGGTCAGCAAACCGACTCTAGTGGTCGCTCCGATGAGTGTGAAACGTGGAATCTCCAAGCGAACGCTGCGAGCATTCGGCCCTTGGTCGATCATGATGTCGATTCGAAAATCCTCCATTGCCGAATACAGGTATTCCTCCACGGTCTTTGGCAGGCGGTGGATTTCGTCGATGAAGAGAACATCACCCTCTTGAAGGTTCGTCAGTAATCCCGCGAGGTCGCCCGGCTTGTCGATGACCGGTCCGGAGGTGATCCTTATCTCGCGATTGAGTTCTTTCGCGATTATGTAGGCAAGCGTAGTTTTACCCAAGCCGGGTGGACCGCACAGCAGCACGTGCTTGAGAGGATCTCCACGATCGGAAGCCGCTCCGACGATCACCTTTAGGCGTTCGATCGTTTTGGCTTGGCCAGTGAAATCCTCGAAGGACGGCGGGCGAAGAGCGGCATCCGCGTCATCCTTTCGTTCCAGAGATTCGCTCAGGAAGTCGGTGCCCGTTGTTGGAGGAATGTCCATTATTATGAAACGCTTTCCTGTTGAGCGGATTTCGGTAATTCGGATTCCGGCAGCCGTTCAACCTCTCCCCCGAGAAGACGCAGCTTTTCGTCAAATCGATCGTAACCGCGGTCCAGATGGTAAATCCTCTGCACCCAAGTGTCACCTTCGGCAGCTAGTCCTGCAAGAATGAGTGCCGCGCTGGCTCTCAAGTCGGAGGCCATTACGGGTGCTCCGCTCAGTTGGGTGCCCCCTCTCACGATGGCGCTGGCGCCCTCGATGGATATGTTAGCCCCCATGCGAAGCATTTCCGGTACGTGCATGAAGCGATTCGGGTATATCCGTTCCGTCAAAATGCTCAAACCGGGAGACACGCAGGAAAGGGCGCATGCTTGTGCTTGAAGATCGGTCGGAAAGCCAGGGTAGGGGAGTGTGATGATTTCAAGCGATCGTAGACCGTCCGATTTGCGTCGAGCCACCAAGCAGTCGGGACCATCGGAATCTAGCTCCACTCCGGCTTGATCCATTTTGTCTGCGAAGGCACCCAAGTGTTCGCTACGGGCTCCTTCCACCCGTATTTCCCCATCAGTCATTGCTGCCGCTATGCAGTAGGTGCCAGCTTCAATTCGGTCGGGAATTACTTTATGCCGGCAGCCGGAAAGTTTATCCACACCCTCGATTGACAAGACATGCGAACCGATGCCGTCTATGCGTGCCCCCATACCTTGAAGCATCCTGCACAGGTCGAGGATCTCCGGTTCGCAGGCAGCACTTTCGATACGCGTGCTTCCGGGGGCAAGAACGGCAGCCATAAGGGCGTTTGCCGTGCCCGTCACCGTGCTGCCTTGTCTGCCGCCAAGGAATATGGAGCCGCCTCGCAGGTCAATGGCGTCGATACAAACGTTACCTTCTCGGATGGTTGCCTTCGCCCCTAGCTTAGATAGGGCTTTTAAATGAAGGTCGATTGGGCGCTGGCC
>CALBIN010000201.1 GCA_937893275.1 uncultured Opitutia bacterium
GTGGATCTGAGGCTACCATCAAGAAAGAAGAAATCTCCATCTCCATCAAAACTTATTCCCGGTTTGCCATCGAATGCGCTCTTTTTGTAGATCGGTCTATTTGCTGCTATTGTTTGAAGAACTTGGTTGGCTTGACGCGATTTGTCTGTCCATGATTCCAAAGCTGTACCGTTGTCCAAGTCGTCGATACTGTTGTCGCCATCCACATCGGATGCATCGAGCCATAGAACGAGCCCTGGTATCGTGTCTTTGCCAAATTGGCGATTCGCCGGGGTGAAACTTCTAGTCTTAGACCAAGCTTCTCCGCCTGTGTTGGATACCTTGGCGGAATAGTAATAGGTGGCTCCCTTGGTTAGTCCGGTCAGATCGTACTCGATGAGACCGAGATCATGCGTGCCGGCCAAGGCTTGGCTGTTATCCCAAGTATTGCCATTGGCGGTACCGTTGTCGTCGCCCCAGTAGAAGGTCACGGCGGTCTGCTCGCCGCCCAGGTTAACCTGTTGCAGGTTAGGATTTGCGGATTCGTGCGGATGACCTGCCGTCAAGTCACTTTGCAGTCCCCACTTCCAAGACAGTTTGCCCTCGATGTCGCGTATCTCGGCGTCGGTCAGGGCGGCGCTATATATCAGCAACTCGGCCAGATCACCCTTGAAGGTCCTGCCGTTAATATTCCGGTCACTGTAGAAGTTTGACGCTTCAACATTACCCGAAGTGCGTAGGGAGAGTACGGTGTAGGCGGACGGCTTGTTTTCGTTTTGGCCTATTTTGGTCTCGCCGTTCTGCCAAAAGGTTCCGTTCTTAACGTTGCCGCTGGTATTGCCATTGCTCCAAAACCTGTTGTTGTCAGGGTGGAAGTGGTATTGGTTGTTGTCCCCCAATAATGAACTTAAGCCACCGCCGTCAGTGGCTTTCAATACCCAGAAAATGGTCCGAACGTCGGTCATGTTTGTAAAGCTGTGATACTCGCCGTTGGATCCGCTGTAACGCATCACGGGTAAACCGTTCAAGGCTTCTGCCGTCAAGGTAGGCGAGCCTTGCTTGACGGCATGGTTACCATTGCCCGAATAGTCCACCCACGTTCCTCCGGCGGCCCCTTCGTCCGCTTTCAGCCAGAGCTTCAGTCCGGCGTAAATGTTGGCTTCAAAGGGTGTCCCCGTCGTGTAGCTTACCCCGCCAAGAGACATGATCCGGGCATTAAGGGTGCCAGTGGTCTCGGTTAGGTTGGTGGCCGGCTTCCCTTCGATCGCAGGCGTACCAATGGTTACGAATTCCCCGGCATTCGAAGAATAGGAGCTTCCGGCGTTGTTGGCCGCTTTGAGCCTGTAGAAATAGCGAGTACCAGGAGCAAGCCCTGTAATGGATTGATTGAAGTCGCCCACATTCTTGGCTCCAAGGTTCGAGGTATTATCCCAGGCTGAATCATTGGTCCCATTGTCTTCCATGCCATAAAGCAAGGTGACTGTCGGTTGATCACCACCGTCGTATGACAAGAGCTTTCCATTAATCGTTGCCCTCGTGGTCGAGATTGAGGTTGATGGTTTTAAAATTACTAACGGTGGTGTTGGCGTTCCATCCGTTGTGAAGTTATGATCGGAAGTCCAAATTATTCCCGCTGAGTTTATTGCGCTTGCCCG
>CALBIN010000202.1 GCA_937893275.1 uncultured Opitutia bacterium
TAACAAGTTTTTCCTGGGCCTGGCAGGTCCCGTTGAAACTTGCATCGGGGTGACGAGCAATAATCACTTTCGTGGGTTTCTCTCTCCGCCGATGACTTCAAGATCAAGTAGGGTTGTGGCAGGTTTCCGCTTTTGCTTACTCGCATCATTGGCTGCCTTTTCCCGTTTGTTCGCTTCCATCTTGGCAAGTGCTTGAGCCTTCATCTCGGCGAGCGCCTTCTTCTCCATTTCGGCGAGCCTTTTTGCGTGCTCTCCCTCCAGTCTCTTTACTTCCAATTGGGCAAGTCGCTGCTTCTCATCTGCCTTTCCCTTCAACACTGCAATTGGAATAGGGTTTGGATGCCGGCATCTCGGGCATTCTTCGGCTTGTTTGGAGATGCCGTTTCCGCAAGCCTCGCACTTCGCTATAAAAGATGCGTTGAAAGAGTTATCTTCGGATTCCTGAGGACTGTCCGAACCTCCGCATCCCGCCATCAGCAGGGCCATGTTCAAGGCGGCAAGTAAGCACTTCATCTCGCCGAACCTAAACACCTCGCCGCCTTGGTCAAGCTCCCGGCACCTATCTCTTGCAGATCGTGGAGAGTTGGCGGAAAGCCTTTCCAGTCAGAACCTCCTGTGGCAAGATGGGTCTCGTTACTTGCGTGATTTCACTTTTACCAACATTCCTTTTTCGGGAGTGAAGGTAATAGAGCGGCGGGTAACTCGTCCCCGGTAGTTTGCCGGAAGCTCAAGATTCGTTCTTAAAACGATTTGCGCGAGTAAGATCTTCATTTCGTACATTGCAAACGCTGCCCCAATGCAGCGACGAATTCCACCCCCAAAAGGAAAGAACTCGTAGGGGCCCGGACCATCATCTTGAAAACGTGCAGGTTTAAACATAAGTGGATCGGGATAAATATCTTCTCGACGATGGGTCAGGTAGATACAGGGTACCACGACTACGCCGGCCGGCAAGTCATGTCCACCGATCGTCATCGGTCGCTGCAGTACGCGCCCCACGGTCGGAATTACAGGGCTCAACCGCAAGGTCTCTTTTACTACGCACTCAAGATATTTGAGCTTAGGTAAATGTTGAGCTGAAACATCATCGCCATCGAGAACCGTAGCCAGTTCTTCTCGGATTTTGTTCAACACGCCAGGCGTTTTCAAAATGTGAAAGACGGCCCAAGCCAAAGCGCTGGAGGTAGTTTCGCCTCCAGCCACTAAAATGGTCATGATTTCGTCGCGTAATTCATCAAATGTTATAGAGCGACCATCTTCGTGTTTCGCAGATATCAACATTGCCAAGACGTCGATTTGCGTGGAGTCGTTGGATGCGCGACGTTCGTCAACCAACTGAAATAGAATTTTTTCGATTTCAGTCAAGGAGCGCGAGAGACGGCGCCAAGCTGTGAACGGACCAAGATCTACTTGCAGCATCTTGGCCAACAAAAGCGGACTCGAGGCACCATCGAGCACATTTCCCAATAATTTTCGCAACCGTATAAAATGATGGCCTTCGGATATCCCAAGAACAATTTTCAAAATAACATCCAAAGTGAACCTTTTGGTATAAGCATGAATGCCAACCGTTTGGTCCATAGGAAGACTGTCAATCATCTCATTCGCCGCTTTACGCATTTGCTCGCAATAAGAGTGCATTCTCTCCCCGTGAAAAGGCGGCAATAATAGTTTTCGTTGTTCCTTATGCCTCTTCCCGTCTAGCAAGAAAACCGAATGTCGACCAACCAGAGGTTCTAAGATCTCGTTACCTTTCCCTGCATGTAAATCTTCTACCGAACCAGTGAAAATTTTCTTAATATCCTTAGGGTTCGAATACAGAATCTCTTCAGGAAATCCTGGGAAACGTATGGTAAAAGTCTCGCCATATTTTCTGGCAGCCCGAGACATAAATTGCGTGGGACGAAAAGCCCAAGCAAAGACCTGTGCTATGGCGGGCAATTTCGGTCCAGGCGGCAGGCTGGAATAATCAAAGGAACGAGCTCTCGGAGTCATTTGCAAACTCTATTGAGATGAGGAGTAACTGCTTGATTTACGATGTTTAAGAAAGCTCAATACTCAGTTTGTTTTGGTAGTCGAAGGTAACCTATGATTAAAAGAATAGATATTATCGATAGTATAAATATAGCTATGTATAT
>CALBIN010000203.1 GCA_937893275.1 uncultured Opitutia bacterium
CGTTAATCGCACCTTGCCCGACTCCGACACCACGGCATCAACCGACTGGGAAAGCGATGCCCTGCAAGGAGCTCTCGCCGCCGCCATTGAGAATGCTGGCATCAACAAGCGGTTTCAGGATGAAATGATAATGGCGGTTTCCCATCGAAATTTCGACAAGGAGCTCAAGACCGCAGCAAAAAAACCAGGCGGCTCGACAGCCGCCGCAGGTCCTGCCGCATCGCATGCGCCCGGATTTCTCACTCAAGCCGACCTACTGTCTAGACTGGGTCCGTGCCTTTCGGCCCGGTCCGATACTTTCCGCGTACGCTTTTACGGTGAAACCACAGGCACCTCCCCAACAAATGAGGGGACTGACAATAGCCACTTACGAGGCGAGGCCATTTTTCAAAGACTGCCCGACGTCGCCGAACAAAACGAAGTTTCCTCCGGTGCTGCCAACTCTTCCGATGGCGATGATTGGAACGGACTGCACAGAACATTTGCCCTCATCGGCTTTCGTTGGTTGCGGGACAACGAGATTTGACAAATATAGATAATTCTAGACTCTGAGTTAGCTTAATACTCAAATCCGATAATCCCATGAAAAAGCTTCATCCATCCCGGTGCGTTCTATTCCTTGTCGCACTAGCTCTTGTACCTCTTTTCCAAGGCCAAGTCAGTGACCAACAGAGAAAGCAACTGCGTGAACTGCTTCGCTACCAGAGAGCATACAATGAACAGCTGGACCAAACCCGCAAGCAACTACTTGAAAAAGACGAGGAGCTACAACTCGTCTACTCCGAGATGATCGATGCTGAAAGAGTTTATCTTGAGGTCAGTAGGCAATATGAAGCCCTCGTCGAAAAGAAACTCAAAGCCGATCCGGCCGCTAAAGAGATTCAGGCTAAACTAGTCAAAATCAATGAGCAAATCCGGAGCGTCGGAACAACTCCAAAGAGCCCGCGGCGTTGATGCGCCTCTCTCGTTTCTTGTTTGTAGTCATTGCCTGCGCCACATCGGCAAGCTCAGTCTTTGGGGCAGTCGATAGAGACAAACCGCCGGAAGTCACGGTCAACTTTCGCCTCTTGGTATGGGCTCACCCCAAAAGTCAGTCCTCGGCTGTAACGACTTCAGTTAAGACCGGAGAGCCCACCGAAGTCCGCTTTCATTCAAGATTTCACTATCGGGACGGAAACGTAACGAAAGAGCTTCGCTTACTCCCGAGGAAGCCATCTAAGCACATATCTTATGCCGGTGACGCCATATTATCATTTTTCAACAATCAGAATCTTGAGTCTCCACATGCATTTAGTATCTCTTTCGATCCGCGGTGGAAGGAGGTTCTGTTACTTCTCTATCCAAAGACTTCAGCGGAAAAGGCATTCAACTATCTCCCCGTGTTCCGTCCCATCGGACAACCGGGCATAGGAATTGCCGTCAACTTAACGAGAAAACCCCTTTCGCTTTTAGTGGATGGACGCCGGCAGCGTTTATCGTCATGGAAGCCGACACAATTTCGTTTTTCCCTCAGAAACAAGGATCACATCCGACTTGGAGTGAATGCTATCGATTACGGAACGACAAAGCCACTTCTCTCAGTTAAGAAATTCTTTGACCGTAATGACAATCCTATCCTGCTACTACGCAGAGAAGCATTCGCTGATTCCAAAGGACTGATCAAGTACGGGAAACTTTTGCTGACCACGCTCTGAGCGTGATTTGTGCTTCAAAGCCTATGCTTTTTCGATCTTGCCAGCCTTGATTGCCTTGGCGGAAACCCACATGCGTTTCACTTGACCGCTGGGCAGCTTTACGCGCACACGCTGCAAATTAGGTCGGAAGGTGCGTTTGTTCACCTTGACTAATTGCAAGCCGATGCCGCCAGACTTTTTACTGATGCCCTTGCGGATGATAATACCACCTTTACGAGGGCGTTTGCCAGTGATTACACAAATTCTAGACATGGGTACTTTGTTGGGAAAAAAAAGAAAACATCATGAGAAACCGTTAACGGCAAGCCATTTCCTAGTCCAAGCGCTACTTTTTGCGAGGCCGAAAGATTGACTGATCGGCTATTGATCGGTCCAGGAGAACAACCTTATAATCAATTTTTTCGGGCGTGAAACGAATGTTCATTACATGGTGACCACGTGTTGCCATGCCGGGAGAGCGCAAATACCAACGAGCAAGGTCGGGTTTGCGTTGTGGAACGCCGAGACCGCCCTCGCCAACATAGACCACACCAGTAACATCGTGCTTCTTGTCGCGAATAGGAACTGTACGCTTGATAACATGACCGTCGGATTCGATAACCAAGTCGACGTTAAATTCCTCGAATAAAGGCACCCAGAATTCTTGAGCGGCGCCAGGCCTTTTGACTGCGGGCCATGCGGGTCGATGATACTCCGCCAACAACCAACGAACCTCGGGGCGCAAAGATTGAAGGGTCTTCCCCAACCATGTCCGCTGGGCGCCTCCCGCTTTGGTTTCGGTATTAAGGGTAACAAGAGCTACCTGTGGAGACAATCTAGTCGAAAAGTAGTTTTCTCGTTCCTTCCCGCCGGGACTATCAAATATTTCATCGAAGAGCGGTCCACCGTCATGATTTCCACGTGTGGGGATGATTGGCAATACTTTGCCCGATGCGGCAACCGTCAATTCATGTTGACTGAGCCAGCGCGACCATTGTCCCCAGTTTTTCCCGCTAACTATGTAGTCACCCCCATGAGCGAAAGCGATTATCTCGGGGTTCTCCTCGGATAAGGCGGCCATCAATAAGTTTACTTGAGCTCTCGCAAAATGTCCCGAGCGTGAATCGCCCCCGAAAAGGACGGAAAAGGAACGGTCGTCCACCGGTGCCGTAGTAAAATGCATTTCCGGTGAAAAATGACCATCGGATTCGATAACGAACCAATAAGTCGTAGAAGGTTTGAGCTCGGCAAGTCGAGCATGGTGAAAATGCTCGCCGCCGGAACCAGAAAAGCGACCGTTACGGTCTGAAACTTTCTTATAGGTATAGTTCTTCGGAAGACCTTTGCGAGATTTCAAGTCATAGTGCACGAGATGATTCTTTCCCACCTTTGCGGTAGTCCATGAAACGGTGGCTTTATTTGCGGGGTCGGTCTTCCAAATCACACGCCATTGGGCGGGGTTGGAACCTTCCAGTTTCGACAAGCCAACTGTTTTTTGATTAACGAACTTTTCGTCCAACCAAGGGGAATTCTCATTGGCGGTGATACCTTTGGGGAGCGATATCGAAAAGAGCAGAGTCAAATGTAGTGCGATTGATTTCATCAGTTTTTAGTGGATTTGATCGTGGCTCTCATCTCCCACCAGAGCAATAGTGGAATGCCCCAGTTGGCGGCACGAATAATAAGATCGGGCCAACGCTCTATGCCGAACGCAGTTAATCTGGAAGTCGCCGTGACAAATCCCCAAATCCCCATCCACAAGGCAATGGTTTTTCGATACTTGGTCGGGAGAAGAATTAAACAGGCCAACAAAAAGTCGATTCGACCGATCCAAGGTAGTAAAAGGAGGGCAATTTTTTCTCGTTCTGCCGCTAATCTCCAGTCGCTTCCGAGGAAAGTGTCTATTGTCCCAACGATCAAGTCCACAAAACCGGGCTTCAACCAATACGCAGCTAGACCATGTCCGATAAAGGTTGAAGCAATCCCAATACGTAAGAACCACCCAAGTTTCAGGTAGGAACCTGTACCTGTCACGAAGACAAGCAACGCGACTGGAGCGACGAAGCGAACGGCGTGGCCAAAGGGATCCGTTGCGGCAAACTTATCTTCAATATTCATTTGCCATGAAAGAACCGCGTTTACAAAAGCCCATCCAGCTACAAAGCATAGTAACGCAACATCACATCGAAAGACAGGACATGACCATTTGGCTTGGGAAGCCTGCAAAGATGCACGACCTAGAAAAGGAAGTGCACAACCTGCCACCCAAAGTATTAGGGCAATAGTTGTGTCCACTGATCCGGCAAAGGCGTCCCCCTGCAGAGGCAACAACCAGCTATTAAGATGAGAAGGAACCGCAAGCGAGGCGGCGTAACCGAAACACTGCAAGGAAATGATCCAACGCAACCCACATGCCAAGCGAGCATAAGACAAATGATTTTCGAGTGAGTTCACCATTAACTATTCTTCAGTCATGGAAAAAGTCTCGAACAATGCCGGAACTCAGCATTTCGGCCAGACCAAAGACATCCTTCCGAACTTGCGCGATCTAAAGGAAGTCACTTTTATCGCCTCCTATTCAATTTCATGAACAAACGAATTTTTGGTAATAGTAATTTTCATGCCTCAGAGGTAGGGCTCGGTTGCTGGCAGTTGGGTGGTGATTGCTGGGGCGATCTCGATGAAGCAGAAGCCCTGGACATTTTGCGAGGAGCAGTTGAAAGTGGCGTCAACTTCCTCGACACCGCAGACGTGTATGGTGGTGGAAGGAGCGAGCAGCTGATTGGGAAGTTTCTAAAGGGAAATCCGGATGAGCTATTCGTCGCGACCAAGCTGGGTAGACGGGACCATATGTTCCCTAATAACTTCACACCTGAAAATCTACGTGGTTCTACGGAAGACTCGCTCAAACATCTTGGCGTGGAAAGCCTTGACCTCACGCAACTACACTGTCTCCCGACTGAAGTTTTGAGACAAGGAGAAGTGTTTGACGAAATGCGAAAACAACAGGCCGCCGGCTTAATCCGCCAATGGGGCGTGAGTGTGGAGAGCATGGATGAAGCTCTGATCTGTCTGGAACAAGACGGTCTGACCTCTCTTCAAATCATCTTCAACATTTTCCGCCATAAGCCAGCCGAGATACTATTCGAAAAAGCGAAGGCGATGAATATTGCAATTATAGTAAGGTTGCCGCTGGCCAGCGGGCTTTTATCGGGCAAGCTTTCACCCGATTCCACCTTTTCAGAGAACGACCATCGGGGTTTCAACGCAGACGGTCAATTCTTCAACGTAGGCGAAACATTCGCGGGACTCGGCTTAGACAAAGGTACGGAACTGGCGAATGAGCTAAAGCAATTCGTTCCTGAAGGCATGAGCATGGCGACGATGGCCCTGAGATGGATACTCGATTTCGACGGCATCACGACGATCATCCCGGGAGCGAGTCGTGTGGAGCAAGCTCAAGGTAACGCTTCTGCTTCAAAGCTGCCGACCCTCCCCGACGAACTTCACGAAAAGCTCAAAGCCTTCTATAACGAAAGAGTGAGTCCTCACATCCGAGGACCTTATTGAGGAGTACGATGCTCAAGACTCGGCTAAGTAAAATTCTCGCATCAATTTTTCTCTTTGCCCTCATTATGGGACCGGGTCCAGGTTTATATCTGGTAAACCCATCGCCCAACAATCCATCCACCACCACGTTTCTCGGCATGCCCGTACTCTTCGCTTGGGCGTCGTTCTGGTTTTTTGTACAAGCAGGGGTGGTTTTGGTGGCCTACCGAAAACTCTGGACAAACGGAAAAGATCTTGACGAATGAGCAATTGGCACATCCTAGCAGCCACTGATATTGCCGGAGAGCATCTTCCCCATTTCATGCTCGGGGGCTACATGCTGCTACTGGTCTGGTTGTGTTACCTTGGTTACCGTAAGGGAAAGGCGACGGAGGAAGACTACTACCTCGCCGGACGCGGGCAGGGCGCAATCGTCACCTCGCTCACGATCATGGCCACCTTTTTCTCCAGCGCTGCGTTGCTGGGCATTCCCGGGGTGGTGTATCGGGACGGTATCAGCTTCTTTCTCTTCGCCCTCAACCTTCCAGTAGCCGGAGCCGCCGTTTATTTACTTGGCGACCGCATTCGAAAACTAGGCAAGGCTAGAGGCTATGTAACGCCAGCCGACCTTGTGGGGGATTATTACGGCGGAACGGAGGTAAGACTTTTGGCGGCGGCCACAAGTGCCCTTTACGTGTTGCCCTACGTCATCATGCAAATCAAAGCGGGCGGTTACCTCGCCCAACGTCTTTTCCCCGAGGCGCCACCTCTGGAATTTTTCGGAAGCTCTTTCACGATGTACGAGACAGGCGTGTGGGCTCTTTCTTTCCTGACCATGGCCTATGTGCTGGTAGGAGGCATGCGTTCGGTGGCGTGGACAGATGTAATCCAAGGCATCCTACTAATTTTCGGCATGCTGGTGGCAGGTCTTGCCACAATTGTATATTTTGGTGGTCTCGGCGGCTATTTCGAGGCGGTCTCGACACTTCCCGCAATGGCTCTTTCCGCTCCTGGATATTCGGACAAGTGGAATCCAGGGATGCTCTTCACGATTTGTGCTTTTGCCTCTCTCGGATCTATCATACAGCCAGGGCAATGGATGCGTTTCTACGCAGCCAAGGATTCGAATACTTTACGCAAATCGGCACTCGTATTTTCAGTCGTATTGCCAGTCTGCTTTCTCTTCGGCATCATGCTCGTAGCCTTGGGTGGGCAAATCCTGTTCCCGCCTGGAATCACAGCAGAAGGAATCATTCCGCATCCCTCGGTCGGAGCGCAATCAAGCGAGGTGGACCAAATTGTCATCGTCATGATTCAGCGGGTGGTGCCTGAGATGCTAGGCATTACCTTCGGTGCAGTTGTGGTAACCATGATTTTGATTGCAGTACTGGCTGCCTCCATGAGCACTGCCGACAGCAATTTGCACGCCTTAAGCGCCGTCCTGACCCGCGACGTCTACGACCGTTTCATCCGCCCGCAAGCCGATGAACGAGAAAGGACATGGGTCGGGCGAATCGTAATTGTTATAGCGACAATGGCCGCGGTCGCGTTGGTGGAGTGGAGTCAAAAGGCAGGAGCGTTCAATCCGCTAGAACTCATATCCCAACTCATGCTATTGGCCATCGCCTTCTCTAGTCAGTTACTCCCTATCGCCATCGACGTCTTATTTCTGAACAAGGGAACCCGCCAAGGAGCCATCGCCGGTTTGACCGCAGGCATCGGATTGGTCCTCCTTCTAACAATAAAGCCCGAATGGAGCTTCGGTATCACGAAAATCGTTCACGTCAGCGCCGTAGGCATCGCTGCCAACGCAATCGTGTTCGGTTTCGTAAGCCGAGTAACGAAAAAGGTACCGCAAAAGCGCATTGACGAGTTCCGCAGGATAATCAAAGCCAAGTGGTGATCCTTCACCATTAATTATTATGAGCACTCCACGCATCCAAGTTTCCACCGTTGGTTCCTATCCCGTTCCCGATTGGCTTGCCGTCTACCCGAACGAACAATCCCTAGTGGATGCAACCCGCGTCATCTTCGCCACCCAACGCGATGCAGGCGTCGATCTGCCGACCGACGGCGAATTGTATCGCTTTGACGTCAATCATCCCGACACCAACGGCATGATCGAATACTTTACGGGCAAGCTCGGGGGCATCGACTCACAAGTCGGCCGCGCCGACCACGACGCCTTTCGGGCCAAGGCCGAGATGGGCTTTCGGGCCAAGCCGGCCGGCATCGTACGTAGCCAGTTAGACGAGGGCGTGCTGAACCTTCCGGAAGATTGCTCACGAGCTGCAAGCGTTGCGGGCGGCTCCTTCAAGTTCACCGTAACTTCACCCTACATGCTGGCTCGCACCCTGCTGGACCTCCATTACGGTGACTTCGAGAAACTCACCCTCAACCTAGCCGACGTACTTGCCAAGCAAGCCTCCTCCCTCTCTTGTGCCTGCCTTCAGGTGGACGAGGCAAATGTTCCCGGAAATCCCAAGCATGGTC
>CALBIN010000204.1 GCA_937893275.1 uncultured Opitutia bacterium
GTGAAAGCTCGTGATCACGAGAACGCCCGCCCGAAAAGGGAACCACCAAGTGAGCGTCCTCTATCACGACTGCAACCTTGCAGGGTGAACCTCCTCGAATTCTAGCCACGTTTACCGCGCTGAGGAGAAGGCGATCCAGTTCCCGGAGGGCCGCGGCAGGTGATCGGACGGTCTCCTCCGAAGAAACGGGACGATTAGTCACCTTGGCCAAGTCGTCGCCACCCTTTCGAACGCGCACCCCCTTGGCCAAATCGTAAGTAAGAATGGCATCGAAGCCCGAAAGAATTTCCTCAGAGATGAAGGGCACCAAGCCCAAAAGCTTTTCCTCGGAACGAGTAAAAAAGGAATCGTAAACGTTTCCGTGAAGAATGAACTGGTTGTGGGCTCCACTCTTATACGAAGAGCGCAGCTCGCCTATCCATGCTTCGTCCGAGTCAACCACTTTACCAGCTCACGCTCCCGGGCTACATTCCGGCCTTTTCGGATTCCGACTCGGGTTCTTCTTCCACCGGTGCTTCGGATGCCTCAGGTGTCTTCTCGTCAAGGGTTACCCCAAGTTCGCTTGCTAAGTCGGCCAAAGCCATGTCGGCCAAGGCGTTTTCCTCGGATTCCTTGAGTTTGACCTCGGCCATATCCACACTGTCCCGAGCCACTCGAGCTCGCCCTGCTGCTTTTTCGCGCTGCTCTCGGACGATTCCTTCAAGACGGTCGAGCGTTTCACCACTTCCACCCAGCTCGGACACCATGCCGGTGGCCATTTCGCTCAGTTCCGCAGTAGCCTTTTGGATTTTCATGTCCTGGATACCGAACTTGAGGCTCTCGATTTTTCTCTTTGCTTCCTGAATCGTAACGTCTCTGGCCTTCGTCAAGTCCTTGTAGGTCTTTTCGGCGTCCTCAAGTTGCCGCCTGTTGTCTTCGAGCTCCTTGCGGACTTCCTGCAGGGAGAGAGCATAGCGAGCAGCCGGTTCGTTGTTCCCCGCCTTAATGTGGGCGCTCGCCTTGGCCTTGAGCTCTCTCTCGCGTTTCTCTTCCCTTTCTATCTGTGATATCAAGCGTTCCACCAAGGCGGCGTGCGAAGCCAAGCCTTGGTTGTACTGGGCGATTTGCTTGCGCAGGTTTTCCTTTTCCAGCTCGAGCAAGGCTTCGGGGTTTGATGCTTCAGCAGCCGAAACCGCCATTCCTAGCATTCCTTTAATTAGATTCCAGAGTCTCCTGAACATGGCCTTATCCTTTGGTTGAAGATTGAGAAATTAGTGTATTAAAAATGCTTAAGATTTAAAAAGTCCATTCGGTCAATCAGCATCTACTTCTGCAAATCGATCCACGCCACCGATAAAAGAAATATCATCGGCTTCTTCGGGAAATTCTCCGTGTATCAGGACATCCAATCGATGACGGACCGCAAGAAACCGAGGATCTAGAAACTGGTCAGGCTTACGTGGCCTCTCAAGAGGTATTTTTACGAACTCCTCAACACGGCCCGGATTTGCTTCCAAAACGAGAATCCGGTCAGACAAATATATGGCCTCATCGAGATCATGGGTGATAAAAATTATGGTCACGTCCACATGCCTCCAAATCTGCAAAAGATATGCCTGCATGAGAGCCCGCGTCTGTGCGTCGAGGGCCCCAAAAGGTTCGTCCATAAGAAGGATGCGTGGTCGGTTCGCCAAGGCTCTGGCAATGCCCACACGTTGCTTCATCCCCCCCGAAAGTTGGTGCGGGTAATGGTTCTTGAAATCGGAGAGGCCAACCATTTCAAGCCATTTATTCGCTTCTTTTTCCACATCTTCGCTGGATTTCCCTATCATTTCGGGGCCGAAGGTCACGTTGCCCGCGACCGTGCGCCACGGAAACAAGGTATAGCTTTGAAAGACCATGCCGCGCCCCGAACCCGGACCCCGAATTTCCTCGCCGTCCAGCATAGCCGAACCCGAGGTCGAGGTTTCCAAACCGGCCAAGATTCGAATCAAGGTGGATTTTCCACATCCGGAAGGTCCCACGATAGAGACGAACTCACGGTGATGCACGTTAAAGGAAACATCTTGCAGTGCCTCCGTTGCCCCGACCCCTTCGCCAAATATTTTCCCTAATTTCTCCACCTTCAAAACAACTTCCCGGGAAAGAAGGTCCTCGAAATAGCGTTTTACTTCGGGAGTCTGTTCACGATAGTCGACCAGTTGCTCTTCTGTGCTCACGCCGTACTCGCCTCCTTCCCGAAACCAAGTGCTTTGGCAATGGATGCCAAAATACCCGGTTTGGAATCCTTTTCCCAAGGGAACAGTCGGGAACCCAAGACTCCCAACATTATATCCACAAATAATCCGATAAGGCCAATCATGATGATTGCAGCGTAAACATTCTCGTACACCTTGTACTTGCTTTGCTGGTGGATAAAGGCGGTGATCCCCGTCTTCGCTCCAACCAGTTCGGCCACGATAAGGTATGTCCAAGCCCACCCCAACAGGATGCGCAAATCACGATACAGGTCGGGCAAAATCCCGGGCAAGGCAACCCTAGTCAGCAGTTGCAGCTTTCCGGCTCCCAGAGTTTGGGCAGCCTCCACCAAGGCCCGATCGAGCCCGCGTGTCGTGTTTGCAACCACAAGCACTTGCTGAAAGAAGGTGCCGATGAAAATAATGGCTATCTTGGGTCCATCGTAAATGCCGACGATCGCCACCGCCAAGGCTCCGAACGCGGGAGCAGGCATGTAGCGAACGAAATCGATGAACGGTTCGAACAAACGGGCAATGGGTGAATAGGCCCCACACAGGATTCCCAGAGGAACCCCGATTATCGAAGAAAGCAAAAAGCCCCAGAATATCACTTGAATGCTATGCCACAGACTTTCATGCAGCCAAGGGTCGCCCGGCAGGCGCGGTTCGGTAACGAAAGCCGTATAAAAGGCTTTCCCGACCTCGTGGGGAGCAGGTAAGTAAACGGGGTTTACGGGAATCCCCTTGACCACAACGGAACCTTTTGAGGAAAGACGAGCATTCTCTTGATGGAATGCCTCCCGCTCTACCGTCATGCCCGGACGAAAATACCGGGAATCACCACTTTCAGTTACCTCCATCAAGGGATGCCAAAGGAACGGCAGGTAGCTGAAAGCCGACCATACCGCCAGAGGCAACAGGAAGGAGCAGAGGGTAACGATTCCCCGAGCTTTAGGGGATAACTCTCGCCCGATAGCGAACCAATCCATTAAAAGTTTTGTGAGATCTGTTCGGGCAAACGGTCCTTACAGGGAATCAACGAAACTCGAGTCTAGGTAGTCCTCGACTTTTTCCTTGGTCTTGTAGATGTCTTGGGCCACATTGAAATCGTTCACGATGCGACTGGAACCAACCACCGAGTCGAGCCCCTCGGCATCCTTGAAGCGTTCCTTGTTTTCGGCAAGGGTAAGAATACGGGTGCCTTGGAGAAACTGTTCGTAATCCTCGGGTTTAACCTGCACGCGAGCACTAAGGATTTCCAAGACCTCCTCCTTGTTCGCAGGATCGTTCATGAAATCGACGATTTGGAACCAAACCTTGACTACTTTTTGCCAATCGTCCCGACGGGCAGCCAAACTTTCAGGACTGACATAGAGAAGGTCGTAAATGATACCGGGAATGTTGGCGCTCGTAAAAATCGCCTTCGATCCACCCACTAATTTCAATGCCTGTCCTGAATTCGGTTGCCAAGCGGAAATGGCGTCCACGTCACCCGTGGCCAAGGTTTCGGCGGTCTTGTCGGTTGGTACGTTGACGAGAGTGACGTCCGTCTCCGCGAGTCCGGCGCTCTCCAAAGCCTTGAGTAGTAAGAGATGGCTCACAAAGCCAACTTCAACCCCAATTTTCTTGCCCTTAAGAGCAGCTGCGGAATCAATACCTTGCTTGGCCACGACCATATCG
>CALBIN010000205.1 GCA_937893275.1 uncultured Opitutia bacterium
GTTGGACTTGGCCAAGATGGGAGCCTCATTTCCGCTCGAAGGCGCCGGCTTCGTAGGAGGGGACGCCTTGGGCGAGTTCATTCTCGAGGATTGCCGTCGTCATGGTGTTGATCCTCGCTTCATTACGGTCAACGAGAATGCCTCCACCTCCTATACGGACGTCATGACGGAAAGGGAAGGTGGTCGCCGCACGTTTTTCCATAACCGTGGAGCCAATGCCGAATGGGATGGGAGCGACCTTGATTTTTCCACCTCCAACGCCCGAATCTTTCACCTTGGTTATTTGCTTTTGCTGGATGCCATCGACGCGGAGGACTCCGAGTACGGGACTCGCGGAGCTCGCCTGTTGGCAATGGCTCAGGAAGCCGGTTTCAAGACCAGCTTGGACGTGGTAAGCGAGGACAGCGACCGATTCTCGAAAATCGTTAGTCCCGCCCTCAAGCAGGTCGACTATTGCATACTCAACGAAATCGAGGCGAGCAAGGTTACCGGGATTTCCATTCGAGAGGGAGACAAGCTGAACGAATCTTCGGTTAAGGAGACAGCCGAACGCCTTCTGGAACTGGGAGCTCGCGAACTGGTGGCCATTCACTTTCCCGAGGGTGCGTACGCTTGTTCGGCTTCCGGTGAGTCCGCATGGCAAGGTTCCTTGTCCTTGCCAAAAGGTTATGTTGCGGGCGCCGCGGGCGCCGGCGACGCTTTTTGCGCGGGAATGCTATACGGCATTCACGAAGATTGGGAACTCGATCGTTCCCTCCTTGCCGGTACCTGCGCCGCGACCGCTTCCTTGTCCGACCCGACTTGTACCGATGGCGTCAAGAGTCTTGACGAATGCTTGGCTCTTGCCGATCAATTCGGTGTTGGTGAGGACGAGGTCTGAGCCTCGTTCATATTCTTTGTTCTTCAATCCTTTCAGCTCATTACGATATGTCCGAAAATCCAATCGACGATTTCGATGCCTCCGTTCGCCGACAAACTCTCGAAGGTCTGGCCGTAGAAACCTTTCCCGAACCGAAGCCAATTCTAAACCTGCACGCTCACACTTTCTTTTCCTATAATTATCGAGGATATTCTCCCAGTCACTTTGCTCTGGAAGCTAAGCGACACGGATTGGAAACCTCCGGGATCGTGGAATTCGATTGCTTGGATGGGCTTGACGAATTTCTGGCTGCGGGTCGCTTGCTCAACTTGAAGGGCGCCGTGGGGGTGGAATCTCGAGTGTTCGTGCCTGAGTTCGCCGATCGGGAAATCAACTCTCCTGGCGAACCCGGCATTAGCTACCATATGGGAACCGGGTTCACCACGACCGACATTCCGGCCGAGGCTCAAACCTTTCTCGACGGGATGAGAAACACCTCCGCCGATCGCAATCGTGGTCTCGTTGATCGTGTGAACGCGCACCTCGCTCCGGTTATTCTCGACTACGATGCCGACGTCTTGCCCCTCACGCCTGCCGGCAATGCCACCGAACGTCACCTATGCGTAGCCTACGCACGGAAGGCCGCGTCTCAATTTCCCGATGCCGAAGCTTTGGCCCGATACTGGGCCGATAAGCTTGGTGTTGCCACCGAAGACGTTGTTGACCTTCCCGAGGGTCGTGGTCTGACCGACCTGCTGCGGGGAAAGACCATGAAGCGAGGTGGCGTAGGATACGTTCAGCCCGATACCGGATCTTTTCCGAAGATGTCGGACATGAATCGTTTTTCCCTGCTTTGCGGAGCTATCCCTACTCTCGCTTGGCTGGATGGTTGTTCCTCGGGAGAGCAAGCTATCGAGGAACTGGTCGACATCGGGATGGAGTCGGGAGTGGCTGCCTTCAACGTTATTCCCGACCGAAACTACACGCCCGGTTTGCCCGATGAAAAACTTCGCAACCTTCAGGAAGTGGTCGCTCTTGTCGATAGGCGCGGGTTGCCCCTTATCGGAGGAACGGAAATGAATGGCCCTGGGCAAAAGTTCGTCGATGACTTTGATTCCGCCGCCCTCGATCCTCTTCGCTCGGTCTTCCTGAAGGGCGGACGCATCCTCTATGCTCACACTGTATTGCAAGGGATGGCCAGCATGGGTTATCTCAGCGACTGGGCAAAAAAATCCTTTGCCGACGTTTTCGCCAAGAACGATTTCTTCGCCCAGTTCGGTCATGCTTTTCAACCTTTCGGCGAAGATCGTTTGCGTGAAGGATTGTCCGTCAATCAAGGCCCCGAGGAAGTTCTTGATAATGCTCGCAAAGCCGTTGCGGCGGAGTAGGGGAGTCTTGTCTTGAGTCGGACTTTCGTCGGCTTCGGTTTCGGAGCCATCCAAGGCGGACTCTTTCTTCCCGAGGCTTTTCGCTCGGGGAACTTTTCCCGCCTGGTCGTTTCGGAAATCGATGCCGAATCCGTGGCTGCCTTGCGGGCTGCCGAAGGAACCTACTTTTCCAATGTGGCGGGGAGCTCTTCGGTGGAGACGATATGTGTGGAGGGTGTGGAAATCCTGAACCCATTGGTGGATGAGGATCGCAAAGTTCTCGTGCGGGCCATTTCCGAAGCGAGCGAACTGGCCACAGCACTCCCGAGTTTCACGTTGTACGACGTAGGCGAAGCTTCAGTTGCTGCCCTTCTCGCGGAAGGTCTTTCCATAAAGGTGGCGGATCCTGCCTTGCCGCCCTGCGTCACCTACGCGGCCGAAAACGATTCTCGGGCCGCTTCACGTCTACGAGACGCCTGTCTCGGACATGCTCCGGAAGGTTTCGGCGAAAGCGTCCAGTTTTCGGAGACCGTCATTGCCAAGATGTGTTCCGTGGTGGCGGATCCCGCGCGCATTATCGACGAAGGCCTCACTCCGATTGTTGCAGGTTTCCCCCGCGCCTTCCTCGTTGAGTCTTTCAACGAAATCCTCGTCGACAAAGCCACTTTACCGAACTTCGAGCGCGGGCTCTCCGGCTTCCTTGAAAAGCCCGACCTCGATCCTTTTGCCATCACCAAGTTCCTCGGTCACAATGCCAACCATGCCTTGCTTGGTTATTTGGCTCGGGAACAAGGGCTTGGTTTTATGCACGAGGTAGGCGAGAGCGAAGACCTCATGGCCTTTGTGCAAGAAGCTTTTCTTGAGGAGTCGGGAGTGGGTTTGCGCCACAAGTATGCCGAGATGGATGACGAGCTTTTTACGGAGGACGGTTTTCGCGCCTATGCCAAGGATGCTGTCACTCGCATGGTCAACCCCTTTCTCCGGGATCCAGTCGCCCGAGTAACCCGAGATCCGGCTCGCAAGCTCGGTTGGGAGGATCGTCTGGTCGGTTCCATGCTGCTTGCTTCGGAGGCGGGGGTGAAACCCAATCGACTGGCTCGAGGGGTCGGTATCGCTTTGCAATGCCTGTGTGATGAAACAGGTGAAGGTGACCGCGAAGCTGTCCTGTCCGATCTTTGGAGAGATGTTCCCGGAGAGGCCTCGGCCGACCTTTTGGAACTCGTTTTTACTTCGAAAATTTAGCGCCATTTCGTCTTTCCGTGACGAAGGAATTACGGTTTCTTGATTGCGTTTCTTTCAAAAACGATCAAAAACGATCAAAACCAATCATTAATGATTCTTGAAGTTAGAGCTGACTTGGCGCCCGAAAGGCGTGAGCGCATGAGAAACCTC
This sequence comes from uncultured Opitutia bacterium, assembly GCA_937893275.1. Lineage (GTDB taxonomy): Bacteria > Verrucomicrobiota > Verrucomicrobiia > Opitutales > Seribacteraceae. The sequence continues at coordinate 3,619 of CALBIN010000205.1, forward strand.
ATTCGCAAGGCCGGTGTTGCTCGGGTCGAGGATTTGAAATCCGACCTTCAGGTTTCGGTAGCAACCGTCCGCCGCGATTTGGAAGCCTTGGAGGAAGATGGGCGTATCCGTAGAGTCCATGGCGGAGCCGTCAGCATGGAGAGTCGCTTGGAAGAAGTTGTGTTCGACGATAAGGCGAATCTAGCTCTGAAAGAAAAGCGACTAATCGCCGAGGAGGCCTTCAAGCTTATCAGTACAGGTGATTCGATTTACCTCGATGGTGGCAGCACCGTTCTGGAAATGGCCCGTTTGCTTGCGGGACGGACCGATCTTACGGTGGTTACCAATTCCCTTCGAGCGGCGGCGGAGTTGTCGGAATCCGGTCCTCGGGTGATTCTCACCGGCGGCGAACTTCGTCGGTTGAGTCAAACCATGGTGGGACCGCTTACCCGAGCCATCCTCGGCCAAGTGCGCTTGGACAAGGCCTTCATGGGTACGATGGGGCTTTCAATTGATGATGGTCTCACTACGACGGATCCCAACGAGGCTTTTACCAAGTCCCTCGTTCAAGAGCATGCCCGGCAAGTGATTCTTTTGGCCGATGCTCGAAAGGCGGGAAAGGTTTCCTTTGCTCGAGTGAGCGACTTGGAGAGCATTGACATTTTGATTAGTGACAAAAAATTTCCGGACAAGACTGCCCGAGCTCTGCGTAAGCGGGGCTTGAAGGTTCGCTTGGCCTAAAACAAAGAGAAAAGGAACGAACCTATGGCTACTCCTGTTATTATGCCTCGACAAGGTCAGTCGGTGGAAAGTTGTATCTTGACCGAATGGAAGGTCGCTCCGGGTGATCAAGTGGAGGAAGGTTCGGTACTCGCCGTGATTGAGACGGACAAGGCGAGTTTTGATCTGGAATCTCCTGTCGCCGGTACGGTTCTTGATTTGTTTTGGGAAGCCGACGACGACGTTCCCGTTCTTGCAAACGTCACGGTCATTGGAGATGAGGGTGAGGATGCGTCTGGCTTTAGGCCTGAAATGGAAGCGGCTTCATCCGGACCTTCGGTAGATTCTACCCCAAGTCCTGCGACTACCCCGACTTCGGAAACCTCTGTCCCCGCCCCTTCGGTCGGGACCGTTGCTTCTCCCGTGTCGGCGGCGGAGGGTTCGGTTGCAGGTGTCAGTCCACGGGCGCGAAAACTTGCCATGCGAACAGGTGTTGATTCGGAGTCTCTTCTTGGAACAGGTCCTGGCGGACGCGTTATCGAGCGGGACGTGCAAGGAGCATTGGAGGGAACGCCGCGACTGAGCGCATCCGCCTCGGCACTTGCCCGTGAAGGTGGATTGGAACCACCCGTCCATGGAGGAGGTTTATCTGGCATGGCCTTGGCTTCCGACATGCGAGAACCGGGATCGATCGATGGCGCCGAGGTCGTCCCCGTGAAGGGTATTCGGAAGGTCATTGCCGACCGTATGATGCAATCTCTAGGGAATACAGCCCAGCTCACTTTGCATGCAGCCTTTGACGTAACCGCCGCCCAAGCTTTTCGCAAGGCTCGCAAGGAATCGGGAGAACCGAAGGTTTCTCTCAACGACGTAATTTCTCATGCTTTGATCCACACTCTTTTGCGCCATCCGGATCTTAACGCCCATTTCCTTGGTAATCGCATAGCCCGTTTCGAGAAAGTGAGTTTAGGTATCGCAGTTGACACCACCCGCGGACTGATGGTTCCTGTCTTGAGCGATGCATGTTGCCTGTCTCTAGACAATTTGTCCTCTGGTATTCGTGGCTTGGCCGAGGAATGCCGGGAAGGCACCATACAGCCCGATCAATTGACGGGTGGCACCTTCACCTTGACCAATCTGGGGATGCTGGGAGTGGATCACTTTACGCCCGTTCTAAATGTTCCCGAGGTGGCCATCCTCGGCGTGGGCGGCATTTCTATTCGACCTGTCCGCGGAGAAGCTGGAGAGGTGAATTTTGTCGACAGCATTGCCCTCAGCTTGACCATGGATCACCAAGCCATAGACGGTGCTCCTGCGGCTCGATTCCTGAAGGACTTGGTCGAGACTTTGGAAACTTATTCCGGCGATCCCGCCGCAAACGAAAAAGGAGAATCATCTAAGTGAAGTACGATTTGGCTATCATTGGTGCCGGCCCAGCCGGTTACGTTGCCGCAAAAAAAGCCGCCGGGAATGGACTGAAAGTCCTCTTGGTGGAAGGAAAGAAGCTCGGTGGAGTTTGTCTAAACGAAGGTTGCGTGCCATCCAAGACCCTGTTGCAGGCGGCGAAAACCTACCACCATACTTTGCATGGCGAAACCTTCGGCGTGGAAGCCGATGGCGTTCGTTTCAACTTGGGCAAGGCCCATGCCCACAAGAATCAGGTCATGGACCGGATGCGTGATGGCATCGCGGGTCTCATGAAGAAGTACAAGGTGGAAGTTGCTTTCGGACGAGCCACCCTGTCAGCCGGACCTGCGGTTACGGTGGATGGAGAAACTCACGAAGCCGACAATGTCTTGATCTGCACAGGGTCTTCACCCGCCAAACCTCCGATCCCCGGGATTGATGCAGATCATGTGGTCGATTCCTCGGGTATCCTAGAATTGCCTGAATTGCCTGAGCGATTGGTGATTGTTGGCGGCGGCGTGATTGGCTGTGAATTTGCCTGTGTGTTCGGCTCGGTTGGTGTACCCGTGACCGTTATAGAAGCTCTTCCTGAGATTTGTCCCGGGGTGGATCCCGAAGTGGCTGCCGTCCTCCGTAAGGAACTGGAAAAGAAAAACATTACTTTTCAACTGGGTGCCAAGGTAGACGAGATCGGTGAAAAAGAGGTCAAGTTTTCGCTCGACGGAGAAACTCAGTCCGTCCCCGGCGATGTTGTTCTGGTTGCCACAGGTCGTAAGCCCAACGTATCCGGACTTGGCCTTGAGGATTTGCGAGTCGACGTCGACGAGCGAGGTGGAATTCGAGTAAATGATCGCGGAGCCACAAACGTTCCGGGTATTTGGGCGGCAGGCGACGTTACGGGACGAGCTTGGTTAGCCCATGCAGCGAGTCGCATGGCTGAGGTGGTCGTGCACAACCTTACGGGGCGAGAGGATCGTATGAGGTACGACGCCATTCCAGCTGTAATCTATACCAATCCTGAAGTCGCCGTGGTCGGACTGACCAAGGAGCAGGCGGAGGAACGCGGACTTAAAGTGACTACGGGAAAAATCCCGATGGGCATTAACGCCCGTTACCTGGCGGAGCATCCCGGCGAATCGGGTTTATGCAAGGTCGTGGTGGAGGAGGGCACGCGTCGTCTTCTTGGTGTTCATATGATCGGCGGTGCTTGTTCCGAAATGATTTTCGGCGCTGCCGTAATGCTCGAAACGGAGCTCCGCGAAAAAGAAATCGAAGAGATCGTTTTTCCGCACCCGACCGCCTCCGAAATAATCAAGGACGTGTTCATGGCAGTTCGCTGATGCCTCGTACCCCTCTGTTTGTTTCATCTTACCTTTATTTTATCGCAACCATTTGAATTATGCCTAAGTCCCAAATCGTCGAACCGCAAAAGGAACGCAAAACAGGGAAACTGACCTGTCCTGATATTCCTCTTAACCAATATTCCGGAACAGTTGAGGATGAGCTGGAACGCTACGGACCCGAAGCTCTCATTGGTATTTACGAGGATATGTTTCTCATTCGTGAGTTTGAGAACATGCTGCAGGAGATCAAGACGCAGGGAATCTATCAGGGAATCGAATACGATCACAAGGGCCCCGCGCACTTGTCCATCGGGCAAGAAGCCGCAGCCGTCGGTCAGGCTTTTCTGCTGGGGCCTGACGACCATGTCTTCGGTTCGCACCGCTCGCATGGGGAGATTCTCGCCAAGGGAGCATCCGCTATTCGTAAAATCGACGATGCCGAATTGCAGGCAGTGATGGAAGACTTTCTCGGTGGAGATTGCCTGAGGGTCGTAGAAAAGGAAACCTCGGGAGGCAGCGTAAAAGATTTGGCTCGGGATTTTCTTCTCTATGGAGCCTTGGCGGAAATTTTTGCTCGAGCTTCCGGGTTCAATCGTGGCCTTGGTGGTTCCATGCATGCCTTCTTTACTCCTTTTGGGGTTTTTCCCAACAATGCGATCGTGGGCGGGTCGGCCGACATCGCGACCGGTTCCGCCTTGTTCAAGAAAGTCAACCGTAAGAATGGTCTTGTGATTGCCAATATCGGTGATGCCTCCATGGGTTGCGGACCAACTTGGGAAGCCATGAATTTTGCCGGCATGAGGCAGTTTCATGAGCTTTGGGATGAATCCTTGCGGGGGGGATTGCCAATCATCTTCAACTTCATGAACAACTTTTACGGCATGGGTGGCCAGACTGCGGGTGAGACCATGGCATTCGATATGCTTTCCCGAGTGGGTGCAGGTGTGAACCCGGACGCCATGCATTCCGAGCGCGTGGATGGTTATAACCCGCTTGCGGTAGTCGATGCAATCAAGCGCAAGCGAGAGGTGTTGGAGAAGGGAGATGGCCCGGTTCTCCTTGAAACCATTACCTATCGATTTTCCGGACACTCTCCCTCGGATGCATCCTCTTACCGGATGAAGGAGGAGATCGAATCGTGGCAATCCGTCGATCCACTGGACAGTTTTTCCGCCGAGTTGAAAAGGGTTGGTGTACTTGACGACGCGGCTCGTGATGCCTTGATCGAGAAAACGAGAACGGCCATGGGCAAGGCCTGCCGACTTGCCACGGATTTGGAGGTGTCACCACGTATTCCATCAGAGAAAATCGGAGAACTCATGTTTTCCAATCGTCGTTGCGAGAGTTATGACGAATCGCGGGAGCCTGAGCTCCTTCTTGCCCATGACGAAAACCCGCGCGTGCAAGCTCTCGCCAAAAAGTCTCGGGCTGGGATCGTTGATGGAAAACCTGTTTCAAAAAACAAGGTCTTTCAATATCGCGACGCCATTTTTGAAGCCGCGCTTCATCGGTTTGAAAATGACGCTACCTTAGTTGCTTATGGTGAAGAGAATCGAGACTGGGGTGGAGCTTTTGCTTGTTACCGTGGTCTTACCGAGTCCTTGCCCTATCACCGCCTGTTCAATTCTCCTATTTCGGAAGCTGCGATCGTGGGAACTGCAGTCGGTTACGCCCTAGAAGGTGGCCGAGCCTTGGTCGAGTTGATGTATTGCGACTTCATGGGGCGAGCCGGCGACGAGATTTTTAACCAGCTTGCCAAGTGGCAGAGCATGAGCGCCGGTATTCTCGAGATGCCCGTGGTCTTGCGGGTTTCTGTTGGTTCTAAATACGGTGCCCAGCATTCGCAGGACTGGTGTGCCATCGTGAGTCATATTCCGGGGTTGAAGGTTGTTTTTCCTTCTACTCCTTATGATGCCAAGGGGCTTTTGAATACAGCCTTGGCCGGAAGCGATCCGGTTATTTTCTTCGAGAGTCAGCGCCTGTACGATATTGGCGAACTTTTCGAGCCAGAGGTCCCTGCTGATTACTACGAGATACCCATGGGGCCTCCCGCTAAGCGTCGTTCGGGCACCGACCTTACGATGATTACCGTTGGCGCCACCCTCTATCGAGCACTCGAAGCCGCCGACCAATTGCAGGAACGTCATGGCATGAGTTGCGATGTCTTTGATTGTCGCTCCATCAATCCACTCGACTACGAACCATTGGTGGAATCGGTTAAGCGGACGGGCAGGGTCGTTCTTTCTTCCGACGCCTGTGAGCGAGGTTCAGTCATGCAGGATATTGCCAACAACTTGAGTCAACTCGCTTTCGATTACTTGGACGCCCCGCCCGTTGTAGTCGGATCCCGAAATTGGATTACTCCCGGAGCCGAGGTGGAGGAAGACTTCTTTCCGCAGCCAAACTGGATTCTCGATGCGATCCATGAACGCATTGTCCCTCTGGATGGTCACCAACTCACCACTAACCCCACCAACGGAGAATTGGTTCGTCGCAACCGGAATGGGGTGTAACCATCCCAATGTCGTTCGGCATATACCAAATCTTTTTTAAAAATGCCATCCAGACAAGAACGAGCCGCCGATCTCCTTGAAAACGCCCGATTGGAGCATCAGGGTATTTTTCTTACGGGTCCCAACGAGATACGCCTTCTTTCCGATGAGCTTCCCGCATCCGCCTTCGACGGCAACGGTTTTATCCTCGCCGGTTTTGGTAATTGTCGTTGCGCTTCCGACGCCAAGGCCATCCGCCAGTTCGACGCTCATGCTCGGGTACCGAACGGTGTGGCTCAAATAGCTCTTGGGCATGAGACCCTTCAGCTTGTCCTGAAAGCTCCCGAGGATTCAGGTTTTGTTCCCGGTGATCTCGTTGTCGTCACACCCGGCCATTCGAGCGAACCGATCAACCCTTCAACATTTGCTCCGGTCTCCGATGGAGTTCTCGCCGCACTTGGTTACTCCTACCGCCACCTCGGTGGTCTGCGTGCTTTCAACGCCGTGCCGGGTTCCGCTCCCGCCTTTTTGAAGCAACAAGGCTTCGGGAATCTCTTTAACAAGGTCGGGCATCATCCGGGCATTAGCCTCGTTTCACTTGCCCATGCCGAGCCTTTCGCTTGCAACTACGGCACCAACAAGCACGTGTTCACCATTGGGACGGACGGTGAGTTTCGCTATGGAGTGCCCCCACGAGCCATTGTAGCCTATCTGTCTGGTACTGCCCGTATGGCGATGATAAACCTCACCATCGTGGCTGCCGTTCCCGATGACGAACTTCCATCTGTCGTTTATATTACAGGTTCTCCCGGAAAGCTTGCCGATATGGAGGAGTACGCCCTCATTCGTGACCTCCGTCGTCGCGGTAGTCGCGTCGTCTTGATTGATCGGAGCGATCCCGAAATCATTTCCAAGCTTACCGAATTTGGTAAATCCGAGGTAATTTGGACGAATTACGCTTCCCAAGCGACCTACGATCAAGCTTGTGAAATCATTGCCTACGGGGGCAATCTCAACAGTTATGCAGGAGCCGCCGACCCAGATCTCCTTCTGCCTATGAGCGTTGCGCCTGCTCCCGATTTTCCTTCCATCGCCGAGGAGGTCGCTGCCCAAATCGAGGCGATGCATCATAACCTCGGTCCTAACGATTCTTGTCGGCATCGAGGTCTCGCCAAGGAGTCTCGCGTCGCCCTTCTTGGCTTCGATGGGCAACCCGAACGTGTTGACGCTTATCTTAAAGCCCTACCGGCAGGTACGGAGGTCCATGTCCCGGGAGTCGATTTATCCGATCTAAACTTACGTTCACTGACCGAAGCCTCCACTTTCACCGATGTTTTCATCGCTTCAACCGGCGAAGTGGCCGCCGCACTTTACCGCGAATTCGAAGTCCGTCTTTCGCGATCGGCAGCAGTCAATTTTATTGATGGCGATCTTGTCGTCCCTATCGGATCTCGGCACGCTCATTATGTTTCCCGTCATCAAATTTGCGGTCCCAACGTTCCTTGGCACATGACCAACACTTCGGAGCCCCATTCCGACGATATGGTTCAGCAGGCTCAGAACCCCGTGGACTTCGACTGGATGGTCAAGGGTGTGTGCGGTCTTCGTCACGTTCCCGTAATGATGGAGAAAGTAGAGAGCGAGCAACCATTCGGCTCATTCTTTGCCTTTACCGAGTTGCCCGATATCCCCTACGTCGAAGTTTCCGCCGCGGCTTTTGATGCCGCTGCAGAGAATGCCGAAAAACCTGTGCAAACCGCACTCGAACTAGCCGCCAAAGTTCTTCGGACTAACGGCGAGGTTTGGTCGCGTGAGGTCGAGCAAGCTCTTTACGCCGGCTACAATGAACCTTACCCGCTTGACCTTTCTTAAACCTACCATCCTTGTACAACTTCTCTCTTCATCGCATGAACTGGACAAACCTAACTGAAAAAAACGTGGCAATTACGGGTGGCGCTTGTGGAATCGGTCTTGCAGTAGCCAAGGGTTTCGCCGAGGTCGGGGCCAACGTTATTCTTGCTGACTTCGCCGAGGAGCAAGGCGCTGAGGCAATCGAGGAAATTTCTTCCCTTGGGTCAGGTGAAGCTGTTTTCGTTCGTTGCGACGTTACTTCCAAGGCTGATGTCGAGAATATGGTGGCCACCGCAGTCGAGCGTTTCGGGCGTCTCGACGTCCTCGTAAACAATGCCGGCATTAACGTTCCCCGTCTCCTTGTTGACCCCACCGGCAAGGAGGAACTGACCGAGGAAATCTGGGACAAGGTTTTCGCCGTCAACGTAAAGGGGCAGTTTCTCTGTGCCCAAGCAGCTGCTCGAGCTATGTTGGCTGATGGAAAAGGCGGAGTGCTAATCAACATGTCTTCCGAATCCGGTATGGAGGGAAGTGAAGGCCAAAGCGTTTATGCTGCGACCAAGGCAGCTAACCATAATTTGACTCGTTCTTGGGCCAAGGAGCTCGGTACGCAAGGCGTGCGAGTCGTGGGTGTGGCTCCGGGCATTATGGAAACCACCGGAATGCGCAGTGAAGCGTATGAATCTTCGCTCGCTTACACTCGAGGGTTAACGGTTGAGCAACTTCGGGCGAATTATGGAAAGACATCTTCCATTCCCCTAGGCAGAAGTGGGAAGTTGAGCGAGGTTTCCGACCTCGTTGTGTATTTAGCCTCCGATCGTAGTTCCTACGTTCATGGAACGACCGTGAACATTTCGGGTGGCAAGTCCCGAGGGTAGCATTTAGCTTTTATCGACTTGCGGGAAGGGTCTACCAAGTGGTCACGCCCTTCGCCAAAATAAGGTTAGCATAAATGCGTGTGTCGCCGGTCATGACGACGGCAAAAGCTTTTTTGGTTTGCTCGTAAAAATCCCATTTCCCTACTTGTGCGATGGGAGCGGTGTCGGGATAATGCTTCTGTACGATTTCGTGGTAACCATCGTGCACCTTTTGATAGTCGGCTGAAATTTTAGCGTCGGCTTTATCTTCCGGTAGAGGTTCCATCATCATTACGGGATTTTCGACAACGTGATCGAGCACGAAGAGCGGGAGCACGGCTTCGAGAAGGTCGTCAATTTGCAACCCGTCCGCTCGGATAATTTTCGTGTTGCAGCTTTCGCCTGGAAAATGTGCATCTCCGAAAATAATTTCGTCATGGTGTCCCATACGATACATGGTTTCGAGTAGGTCGGGACTTAGAAGTGGTGAAATGCCTCGTAGCATGGCTTGGAAGGAATTGGTAGATGGAATTGGTAGTGGAATTGGT
>CALBIN010000206.1 GCA_937893275.1 uncultured Opitutia bacterium
GGTGAAATCTGCGTTTCCGTAGAGCGAGCCGAAATGGAAGCCGTGGCTCGAGATGAACTCTTTGCGCGTGAGCTCACTCTCTATCTCGTGCATGGCTGGCTGCACCTTGTTGGTTTCGACGATATGGAAGACGCAGACCGTTTACTCATGCGAGAAGCCGAACGGGAATCCATGGGGGCTATCGAAAAAGCAGGCCTTATTCCCGATTTTCGACTCGCCCCGAAGTCGCTTGCCGATTAGTCATTCGGTTCACTTTCTTTTCCTTCGATGTTCAAGAAATTCCGCAACGCCTTCCTTACGGGTCTTCTTATTTTCCTGCCTTTGGGCACGACTATCTTCGTGCTCAATTTCTTGCTCGATATGTTTGAGACTCCCGCAATGCGTTTTGCCGTCGAGATGGGTCTTAAGGAAGAGAGCTTCTTCTTCGGCTTGCAGACTTTGTTGGCTGTGGTCGGTCTTTTGGTCGGGGTTCTCGCCCTCACTTCTCTCGGTTTTCTTTCCAATTACGTATTAGGCAAATTCTTCATTAATTCTGCCGAGAGAATCTTGGGCCGAGTGCCTTTCGTCAACACCGTCTATCGTACGGTGAAGCAAATCGTCGATACCTTCGGAAAAGAAAATCGAGCCGTATTCAATCAAGTGGTAATGGTGGAGTATCCCCGCCGAGACTGCTACACGATTGGTTTTCTTACAAACGATGCCGAGGGTGAGACCGAAGCCGTAATAGGACGCCAGTTGACCACGGTTTTCGTCCCGACCACTCCCAACCCGACCAGCGGTTTCCTTCTGTTCGTTCCCAGAGAAGAAGTGTTTGCTATGGACATGTCCTTGGGAGAGGGCATGAAGCTGTTGATTTCTGGCGGCGCAGTCATTCCCGAATACGACGCAAAGAAGGTGAAGAAAAAGGCGCAAAGCACTGCCAAACGTTCTTCCGCCAAGCCCTCCACAGCAGCTTCTCCAAAAAAAACGCCCTCCAAGCGATCTCGATCGAAAACGCGAAAAACCGAACCTGATTCCTCCTGAATGGTCGCGCCTACCCGTACCCTGCAAGGAATTGTCCTCAGTCGGGAGGAAAGCGGGGAGGGTAGCCTTCGCATGCGTGTATTCTCTTCCGACGAAGGCCTCGTGCTCGTCTACAAGCGTTTAGCTTCCAAGCGGGCATCAGGCTCTTTGCCCGATCTCTTCGACGAGGTTGAATTACGACTCAGTCGCCCACGAACCGGAGGCGACTCGGTATCCTTCGTCTCCGAGTGGCGACCGCTTCATCGTCGGCCCGAGTTAGCCCGCGGTCAGCATCGTCTCGAGACGGCTTCCGACCTGTCTTTGCTTTATCAGAGAAACGGCGCTCACCTCGCCGAACCGGCTCCGGCAGCCAAACTTCTTGCCCATGCACTCGACTCCCTTGTGTCAGGATATTCGCCGAACGCGGTTTACCTTAAAGCCCTTTATCGATTCGCTCGGGTTGAGGGTTACCCCGTAAAGGAGGCTTGGTGGCAATCCTTGCCCGTTGAACAGAGACAGGCTGCCGCCGAAACCCTGAACGTTCCCTTGCGAGAGCTTGTCCAAGATGAGTGTGCGATTGCGGAAATACTCGAGTCCCTACGACTTTGGCTCAACGCGGAGACCGAACTGCGTTGCTGAGTGTTCTTTGCCCTACGATCTTGCAAAGACTCGGCTACTTAACTATCGAGAAACTTCAACATGGGCATTTATCGTAAGGAAATCTTAATACAATCCTCTGGGAAGGGGACTTACGAAATCACCGGTGAGGTGGCGGAAGGCGTGCGCGAATCCGGCTTCGCCGAGGGGCTCGCTTCCGTATTTGTTCGTCACACCAGCTGCAGCCTAGTTCTCATGGAAAATGCCGACCCAACCGCTAGGCAAGACCTCGAACGCTTTATGGACGACTTGGTGCCCGACGACTATCCCCACTTCATCCACACCTACGAGGGGCCCGACGACATGCCTTCTCACGTCAAGATGGCCCTGACTCGTTCGAGCGAAACGATTCCATTTGCCAACGGGCGTCTTCTGCTTGGTACTTGGCAAGGAATCTTTCTTTGGGAACACCGCGTGGCGCCTCACTCACGAAAAATCACACTCACCTGCGTTGGCGAATGAAAATACGCTTACTAACAATTCCACTTTTCGCGCTTGTCGGGGCATCCTTCTCCTTCTGGACGGGTTGCGGTTCTTCCGATCTGCCCGGCATCGAGGAAAACGATAGTGCCTACGAGCGAGGGCGAGCACACCTTCGCCAAGGGAACGAGGAGGAAGCTCTCGACGAATTTCTCTCCGTCACTCGGAGGATCGTCCAGTCTCCTCAGTCCCACATCGAGGTGGGGCGTCTCCTCATGAAGCTGGAGAATCGCCGAGATCCCGTGGCCGCCATCTACCACTACCGTCGTTTTATCGAGCTCTCTCCGGAGTCAAAGGCTGCGGTCACCGTGGAACAGCTCATCGTCACTGCGGAACGAGAAATCATTCGCAAGCTACCCGGGGAACCTTACGTCGAGCATCTCGAAGCCCTTCGTCTGAGGGAGGAAAACAGTCGTCTCAAGCGTGAATTGGCCGATATGCGCGTTCGGCTCGGTTTGCCTCTGGAGACGGCGGATGCCGTGCAGCCCACGCCCGCTATTGCCGATCCAACAACCCCGTCTTCGCCTCCTGCTCCAGTGAAACCGCCCGAGCCCTCCACTCCCCGTACGCACGTTGTCCAGCAAGGGGACAGCCTCTACGCAATCAGCAGAAAGTTTTATGGTGACTCCGCCCATATAGACCTCATTTACAACGCAAATCGAGACGTCTTGATCAACAAAAGCAGTCTCAAAATCGGGCAAAAGCTTCGCATCCCCCCACGTCCCGCTCCTTGAGGCGAGGTTCGGAGGCACCGGGCATGGCCTACTTCGACAACAACGCGACCACCCGACCCTGCGAGGTTGCTCTCGCCGCCTATTCGGAAGCCCTTTCCGAGGATTGGCGCAACCCGTCGGCACCCTCCTCGTCCGCCGCTCGCGTTCGGGTGAAGCTCGACCTCGCTCGTGAAAAACTGGCTGCCTGTCTTGGGGTATATCCCGACACGATTTCCTTTACCTCGGGGGCAACCGAGTCAAATAACGCGGTTTTTTCCCATCTCGCTCGTTCCTCTTCCTCGCAAGCCCGTGTCCTGCTTTCTCCCGTCGAGCATCCAAGCGTTCGCGAGGCGGCGAGTCGCTATTTTCCCGGTCGGGTCGACGAGCTTCCTGCCGATGACTCAGGGATCGTCGATCCTTCCACTCTTGCTCCCGCACTCGATGCGACTGCAGTCGCCCTCGTGTCAGTAATGGCGGCGAATAATGAGACGGGCGTCGTCCAGCCGTGGGAAAAAATCGGCGGCATGTGCAGGGCTCATGGGGTTCCCTTTCATTGCGACGCCACCCAGTGGGTCGGGAAACTTCCATCGAGTAAATTCGATGCCTGCGATTACCTTTCCGCCAGCGCCCACAAATTCGGAGGCCTCAAGGGTGTGGGAATCCTCAAGGCCTCGACCGAAGTAAGTTTTATCGTGGGAGGAGAACAAGAGTCTGGTCGTCGAGCCGGAACTGAAAACTTTCCCGGAGTGGCCGCCATGCTGGCCGCCTTGGAGGAAGTCGAATCCTTTGTCGAAACGCCCATTCTTGAGAAAGCTCGCAACGCGTTCGAGGAATCCCTTCGTTCCTCCATTCCCGGCCTCGACGTCCTTGGCAAAAACGTTCCACGTCTTTGGAATGTCTCCGCGCTTCTCATGCCGAGATTCGACAACCTCCGCTGGGTCGGAAAGTTGGAGAAAATAGGTCACGAGGTGTCCACCGGTTCCGCTTGCGCCACGGGCAAGGATGGCCCCTCTCATGTTTCGGCGGCAATGGGCCTTTCTACCGAGCAAGCCCGACGGGTTGTAAGGGTTAGCGGTTCTCGCGAAACCACGCCCGCCGAATGGTCCGGTCTTGCCGATGCTTTTCGTCTCGCTTACGATGAGCTCCAAGCTGATTCGTCCTCCTCCGAGGTCGTTTCGATCTAGTCTCCCCGTGCGCCTGCTTGCCCTTAATTTGGAGAACTTCCGCAACGTGGAAGTCGCGAGCTTGAGCTTTTCGAGGCAGCGAACCTTTTTCTTGGGACCCAACGGGCAGGGAAAGACAAACCTGCTCGAGGCTATGGCCTTTGCGGGAGTTCTTCGTTCCTTTCGCTTCGGCGGCACAGAGAGCCTCGTCATGCACGATGCTTCCGAGGCCAGCATCTTCCATCGATTTCAAGGCGATGACGGCAACGAGAGCGAAGTTCTCATTCGTCTCGATTCAAAGGGAGCCAAGCAGGTCGAACTTAACGGCGAGCGAATTACTCGCCTGGCGGATTACGTGGGTCGTTTCCCTTCCGTCGTTCTTTCTTCTCGGGATTTCAGGCTTGTCCGCGACGGGCCCGGCGAACGGCGTCGCTGGCTCGACGTCACCCTGTCGACGTCCTCCTCCGCTTACTTCGAGACTTTACGAAACTACCACCGCTGCCTCCGTGAGCGCAACGCCCTCCTCAAGCGTGGCGGAGGTGATGCCGAACTCGATGCCTTCGAGGCTTCTCTCGTTCCCGCTGCGATCGAGCTCACTCGCTTGCGCCGGGAGACCTTGCCCGAACTGTCCGACCTCTTGGCCGAGCGTTACGCCACCATCTCCTCGAGCCGCGAGGAAGCCTCTCTCGAGTACAAGCCCGATCTGGAAGACGCCGACCACGCCACCGTAGCCGGTCGATACCTTGCGGGACGCGAACGAGATCGCATTCTCGGGTCCACCCCA
>CALBIN010000207.1 GCA_937893275.1 uncultured Opitutia bacterium
GGCCTGACTGCAAATTGCTGGCCAACTCCATTTTGGCACGTTTCGATGCCTTTCGTCCCTTCCTCATCCCTGTTGATGTCCTAGGAGAGGAAAACGCATCCACTAAAAATGCGTCTGCGTTAAAAGGAGCCATCAACTGGATGAAGAACGGTGGTTGTCTGGCGGCTTTCCCAGCTGGTCAGGTTTCGAATTGGAGACTGGGGAGTCGTTGCGTGTCTGATCGAGCGTGGAATCCGGCGGTTGCAGCCATCGCGAAAAAGACCAATGCCTCGGTGGTCCCAGTTTTTTTCGAAGGACGTAACAGTGCTTGGTTTCAAGGGGCTGGCTATCTGCACCCTCGATTACGCACTATGTTACTTGGAAGGGAGTTGTGGAATCGTCGAGGGTCTATGATTAGGGCACGGGTTGGTGAGCCTCTCGCACCCTCCCGTGTGAAGAATTTCTCTGGAGTCGAGGATTTGAACGACTATCTTCGACTCAGAGTGGAGGCTTTGCGTGGCACGGCAAATCAACCTAAGCGGCGAATAGAGAAAAAAACTCTCGAGACCATCGCAAAGAATCCATTGCGCGAGGACGTGGCGCGAGAGGTTCGAAACCTACCGGAAGAGGCGGAACTGGCTCGCAAGGGAGATTTTGTAGTCTATTCGACACAAGCCACGAACATACCGAACATTCTGCGCGAGATTGGTATTTTGCGTGAGATGACTTTCCGTGACGTGGGGGAGGGGACGGGCAAGAGCATCGATCTGGATTCCTTTGACGATTACTACCACCAGCTTTTTGCGTGGGACGAGAAGGCTCGGAAAATTGTCGGAGGTTACCGCTTGGCGGTGACCGACGAGGTGCTTCGGGAAAAAGGTCGGCAAGGGCTTTACGTAAGTAACCTGTTCTCACTGAGGAAGAGCTTTTATAAGGCCATGGGACCTGCGGTGGAATTGGGACGTTCTTTCATTCGACCCGAATACCAACGCAAGTTATCGTTGCTTGGTTTGCTTTGGCGGGGAATCGGCGAATTCATTAACCGCCGACCCACTTGCTGCGTACTCTATGGACCAGTTAGCATATCGGCGGATTACGCGCCAATCTCTCGCAACCTGATGGCGCGTTTCCTTCGCCGTAAGGAATGGTCTCCGAATATGGCCAGACTAGCTCGGGCAAAACATCCTTTTCGCGGTTCGCATTTGCCGTTGGCCTTAAAGACTTGGGTACGGGACGAGGGACGTAGCATTGAGGAGATTTCGGCAATCGTTTCGAGTGTAGAGCAGGATGGCAAGGGAGTTCCGGTTTTAGTGAAGCATTACCTTAAATTAAATGGCTCCTTCGTAAGCTTTGGCGTGGACCCGAACTTTGCCGATGCCCTCGACGGACTAATTGTGGTGGACATGCGGGACATGAGCGATGCTCACCTTCGGCGCTACTTTGGCGAGGAAGGGATGAAACGCATGACCCAAGCTCGCGAAGAAAGACAAACGAACTACTTAAATTAACAGCAATAAAGGAATTAGACATGAAGAAATCAAAAATATCTGTAAACATACTTTTTTCGTTGGTGATTATGCTGATCTTTGGCGGATGCCGGTCGCGATCGATATCGAGCATCAGCGGTCATTCGGGGGGCGACGGCTACCGAGGAGAGTTAAATGAACTTTCGGTACTTGGGGTTCGAACTGATGAGAACGTTACGGATACCGACATTTCTGCCGTTCTTACTGCCAGAGAAGGAAAGCCTGTGTCATTGAAGCGCGGAGATGTTCTCGCCGTCATACAATCGGGAGCCCGTTTCCCGGACAAAGAGATGTCGGATTCGCTCGAGACTCTTTCAAAAGTCGTGCCTTTGTCCGGGGTTCCCCCCAAGGAACAACATTTGCATGGAAGGGAACAAAAAAACAAAACCCCTATCCGTATTGACCGTTCCCTCCGTATGGCTGCTGCTAAAGGAGGTGCCAACAAGTTGCTTGTATATTGGGGTATTCTCGAGTCTGCGGCAGAACCTGAACAGGCGGCTAAGCAACTTTCCTGGGTTCCCTTGTTGGGGCGTGTAATCCCAGATGAAACTCAGCATGTCCAAATGCGAGTTAAGGCAGCTTTGATAGACGTGGCGACCGGGAGCTGGACGATGATTCGTACCGAGCCTATGCAGGATAAGCGAATGAGCTCAAGACTGACTCGAGACAGTTCCGACTTGAAGCAGATCATGAGGCTTAAGGAAAAAGCCTATGCCCAATTCGCTGAAGATTTGAAAACTCGTTTCCTGTTGTAGCGTTCGAAAGGAATCCTCGCCGTCCTAACTATCTAGGTGGCCAAGATGGCGTTCAGGAGAAATCTTGTCCCGGACGAGTTGCTTGAGGGTTTTTACGTCGGGAAAACCTCCGTCCCTTTTTCTGCACCAAATCAATTCTTCTCCACAGGTAATTCTGAAACGACCTGATTCCGTCCGGCAAGGGCGTAAGCAGACCTCGTCGATTTCCGTTTCGAAGGTCGTCAGGATTTCCTGAGCCATCCAGGATGATCTCAGGAGCCAGCGGCATCCCGGGCAATATTCAATGACGAAGTTCGCTTTCATTGGTTTTTCCGATGATTTCATCGGATCGGGTTGGATTGGTTTTCTTGTTGTCTTTCCTTGACGAAGTTTTCGGGAGATATCCCGTAGACTGACTTAAAAGTTCTTGAAAAATGGAAAGGATTCTCGAAGCCGAGTTCAAACGCGACGTTTTTGACCATCTTTCCGGAGTTTAGCAACAGAG
>CALBIN010000208.1 GCA_937893275.1 uncultured Opitutia bacterium
CTACGGAATGCCTACGATGTAGTTCTCAATTCTCAGGGTGACCTTTTCACCTGTGACTCAGACGCCGAGAAAGATGCGGGACTTCCTTGGTATCGTCCGCCACGGTTTCTTCATGCCGTGAATGGAGCTGACTTCGGTTGGCGGGAAGGTCCGGAAAAATGGCCCAAGCACTATGCCGACTCCTTGCCTCCCATCGCAGAACTCGGACCATCGTCACCCGCCGGATTAGTTTCGGGACACCTCACTCATTTTCCAAAACCTTACAAGAACGCCATCTTCGTTTTGGATTGGACCTTCGGAACCATACACAGCATCCATCTGAAACCGGAAGGCGCCGGCTACAACGCGAAAAGCCAGATATTTCTCTCAGGGCCAAACATGCCGGTAACCGATGCGGCAATTCATCCTGACGGGTCACTCTATTTCGTGACGGGTGGTCGGGGCGTTCCCTCCAAGTTGTACCGAGTTCGATACGAAAACCCAATCGAACCGAATAAAGAATCCCAACCTAGTCCGAGGCTAAGGGAGCAAAGACT
This sequence comes from uncultured Opitutia bacterium, assembly GCA_937893275.1. Taxonomy (GTDB): domain Bacteria; phylum Verrucomicrobiota; class Verrucomicrobiia; order Opitutales; family Seribacteraceae. Next base: position 537 of record CALBIN010000208.1, read on the forward strand.
CAGACTCGAGAGTTTTCACAAAAGTAATCCTGGCGACAGGGCTCTTCGTGAAGCATGGGAAAGCTTGGGCAACCCTGATCGCTGGGTTAGACATGCCGCTCGAATCGCCCTTGAGAAGCAACCCATAGATGGTTGGCGTACCCTTTTTGAAAAAGAGACAAACAATCGAACATCCATACACGCTTCGCTTGCCCTTGCCCGCAAAGCCCCCGTCCATCGCCGGGCCGCACTTGCAAAACTTAGCAATTTGAATTTCGAGTCATTGAACGAGGAAAACCAACTCGCCTACCTCCGAACACTTGCTATTGCCTCCAAGATAGAGCCCGCTCCACCGCCAGAGCTGTTGGCCATAATAACCCCGCAACTGGACGCTGCCTACCCTGCCGCAAGCGATGCACTCAACATGGAACTGAGTCGTATTCTCAGCCGTCTTGAGCCCAAGGGATTCATCAACAAGACCCTCAACCTTCTGCAAACTCGTCGCAGTTCCCGCGCTGACGTAGATTTCGCCATACTGAACCAAAACACCACTTACGGAGATCGGTTCCGACGTTTTGCGGAAAGTCCGGCCGACCCACTCGGTCTCCACTTGGCCTTCATGGCGTCCCATGCCGATGCCGGGAATTGGAGACCCGCCCAAATGCAACGACTGGCAAGCTGGTTGCGCGAATCATTGAAACATGCTCCTGCAGGCACAAACTACCACGAAGTTATAAATCGCCTTTCGGACAATGTCGAAAACGCTCTGACTCCGGCTGTGAGGGCAAAACTTGGAGCACGCGCAACGACACCCTCAAGTCCTCGCATACTCCCGCAAGGTCCGGGTCGCAACTGGACGTTGACCGCAGCATTGAAAGCGACTGAGACGCTAAGCAGGCGCAACTTTGCAAACGGTCGACGTGCCTATGAAGCCGCCTCCTGCGCTGATTGCCATGTTTTCGCAGGCAAGGGCAAAGCATTCGGACCCGTTCTCGATGGTTTGTCCCAGCGTTATTCTCGAGGGACTCTGCTGGAAGCCATCATTCACCCGAGTCGCGCACTACCCGAAACCTACGCCACTTCCGTAATTACTACCAAAAGCGGCAATGTCTTTTCCGGTCGCATCGTATCACGGGACAAAGAGGGCCTGTTTATAGCGGAAAATCCATTCGCTCCCAATGACATTGCAAGACTCGAACAAAGCGTTATTAAACAAGAAGAGACCTCGCCAGTTTCCCCAATGCCTACCGCCTTATTGAACTCGCTGAATCCAGACGAATTGAAAGACTTGACGGCCTACCTATTGGCTGACGGAAAGGCGGAGGACTCTAGATTTTTTAATTCCAATTGATTGATTCGTAGAAGTCAATTTAACTGCAGGTTCGAAAAGGGATTTTTTGAGTGAACCTTGGATTAACGAATTCCCTAGATAAAAAACTCGCTTGCCCCAAGTTGGAAAAGGGCGCGAGATACTAAGACAGCGATTCAAGAACATTAAAAACCTCACAAACTTCCTCTTATGAAAGAAAACTCATCCTCCGACATAGCTCACGCTTGGGGACGCAGGTCTTTTCTCGCCGCTGCGGCTTCTAGCTTGGGAACTGCAGTTTGCATGGCCAGAGACTGGACGGGAAACATCCCTACGCGATACCCGGATCCCGACATCATCGTTCACGACGAGCGCTTCAACAAATACAAACTGGGCAACACTCCCATACAGCGTCTCTACACCCATCCCGACATGTTGTGGGCCGAGGGACCGGCATGGAACGCCGTTGGCAAATACCTCATCTGGAGCGACATTCCTAACGACGTGCAACTTCGATGGCTCAATGAAGACGGTCACGTCAGCACCTTTCGTCACCCGAGCGGAAACAGCAACGGAAACACCTTTGATTGGCAGGGCAGGCAAATCTCCTGTGAACACGGGAATCGACGTGTCGTCCGCTACGAGCACAATGGCAAGGCAACCGTTCTTGCCGACAAATTCGAGGGGAAGCAGTTCAATGCCCCGAACGATGCAGTCGTCCATCCGAACGGGGACGTCTGGTTCACCGACCCAGGTTACGGTTCGTTGATGAACTACGAGGGCAACAAGGCCGACACGGGAAGCGTCCAACCCCACCAAAAAGAAGCGGTCTACCGTATTGACTCCAAGACAGGGAAAATAAACAAAGTCACTGACGAAATCTTCAAACCCAACGGTCTCTGCTTTTCACCTGACTACAAGAAGCTCTATGTAGCCGATACCGGAGCCTCCCATTACCCCGAAGCAGACAAGCAGATCAAGGCATGGGACGTCGTGGAAGAAAAGACACTCAAGAAAGGAAGACGTTTTGCCTCCATGGATTTGAAGATTGGCGAAGAGACGTATGCCGGCATGGCCGACGGAATCCGTTGCGACGCAGACGGCAACGTATGGTCAAGCGCAGGTTGGGTGGGTGCAGGTTATGATGGTGTTCATGTGTTCGAACCTACCGAAGGCAAGCGCATCGGCCAAATCCTGCTACCTGAAATTTGCTCCAACCTTTGCTTTGGTGGTCCTAAGCGTAATCGCCTTTTCATGACCGCAAGCCAATCCATTTATGCCATGTACGTCGAAACCCGAGGCGCTCACATTACCTGAAACCTCCAGGATGAAAACTGCAATGAATAGCAGCCCACTTTCGATTTTGAGACGACGAGCAAGGCGTTCACCTTGAGTAAGCGAAGCAGCACTTCGGCACCTCCCTTGAAATTAAATTGAGAACTGATCCAGCCAGAGCTAACTTTTGTCGATCCAAGAGATCGCTTCTAGGCTTGATCAAATCGATACGGAAGATCCTGCCGTGCTTGCTGCTGCTCTTCGTTTTCTCGGAATCTTGGCTTACTGCTAATGAAAAAGACCTAATCCAGCCCTTCAACTGGTCGGGTGCCAACCTACCCGACCTGCCCCTGGCTTCAGGAGAAGTCAAGCAAGCGGGATTGGCCGGACCATTCGTGGGAGTTCACGGCGACGCCTTGCTAGTGGCAGGCGGAGCAAACTTTCCGGATTTACCTCCGTGGAGAGGAGGCAAGAAGGTTTGGTGGAACGACGTTTACGTTCTTGAGAAAGAAGCGGACGGCAAACCCAAACCCAACTGGTTTACCTCGCCGAGATTAGAACTACTCAAACCCTCCGCTTACGGTGTGGCTATCTCGACCGAAAAGGGACTCCTGTGCATCGGGGGTTGTGATGCCGAACGGTGCCATGAAGATGTCTTTCGCCTTCAATGGTTACCCGCCGAACGCGAACTGAAACTGCAACGTCTCCCGAACTTACCTCGCCCATTGGCCTTTATGGCAGGAGCAATGGTCGACGACGTCGTTTATTTAATGGGAGGACAGGAAAAGATGGGGGGAGACCCCACCAACAACTTCTGGTCGCTAGACCTCTCAAAACCGGACGCAGAGTTGGCATGGGAGGAATTACCCCCTTGGTCAGGACCACCTCGAGTTCTGCCCTTAGCCGCATCCCAAAGCAACGGAGAGAACGATTGCCTCTATCTCTTTAGCGGTCGCAATCCACATTCGGAAAAAGCGACCGAGATGCTCACGGACGCTTACAAGTTCGATCCCTCGGACAAGACCTGGTCACCACTCGCCGAGATCTCGACTGGCGATGGTCAACCCCGTTGTATAATGGCGGGTACCTGCGCTCCCATTGGCGTTGCCCATATCCTCGTTTTCGGAGGAGCCGATGGTCAACGATTCCTAGAGATCGAAAAGTTGAATGCCCGCATCGCCGAACTTGATGGAAGGGGAGAAGACAGCAACGAAACAAACTCCACCGAACTTGCGGAACTGAAGACCCAACACCTACGTTTTCACGAACAACACACCGGCTTTTCTCGGGAGATTCTTGCTTACCACGTAGTAACAGACAGCTGGACCAAAGTCGGCGAAGCAGAAATCCCATTCCCTGTAACTACTCAGGCAGTGGCATGGAACGGTGGAATCGTCATACCTACCGGAGAAACCTCTCCCGGCGTCCGAACGGCAAAAGTTCTCTTGGGAGAACCCCAAAGGAGTGGAGGATTCGGTCCTCTGGACTATGCGGCGGTAGCGGTTTATCTAGCTTTTCTTGTTTTTATCGGCATACGCTTGGCGGGAAAAGAAAAGACACCGGAAGACTTTTTCAAGGCAGGTGGTCGTATCCCTTGGTGGGCAGCAGGTCTAAGTATCTTCGGAACTCAATTGAGCGCCATCACCTTCATGGCGCTGCCCGCCAAAGCCTATGCAACAGACTGGACCTATCTCTTCGGCAATCTTCCCATACTTCTCGTAGCTCCTCTGATCGTATTCTGCTTTCTTCCTTTTTATCGAAAACTAGATGTAACCACCGCATACGAATATCTTGAAAAGAGGTTCGACGCTTCCGTCAGGTTGGTCGCAAGTAGCTTTTTCATTTTCCTACAATTGGCTAGAATAGGAATCGTTCTGCTTTTGCCCTCTCTTGCCTTATCGGTCGTTACGGAAGTGGAAGTCACCACTTGCATCCTGGTAATGGGTGTTCTCTGCATCATATACGTAACCCTCGGCGGCATTGAAGCCGTTATTTGGACAGATGTCCTGCAAGTGTTCGTTCTGCTCGGAGGAGCGGCCTATGTAGTTGCTTCGATTGCGGGAGAAGTTGGTGGTTTCCGGAGTTTCATTGATCAAGCGCAAGCCGCCGAAAAGCTTAACTATATAGACCTCCGTTGGAATTTTTCAGAACCCACTTTATGGACCCTTCTACTCGGGGGTCTCGCAGCTAGTTTAATCAGTTACGGAAGCGACCAAACCGTAGTCCAGCGCTACCTTACGACCAAGGACGAAAAGGCCTCTGCCCGTAGTATCTGGACAAATGCCTTTCTCACCGTCCCCGCAACCATTCTTTTCTTTCTCGTCGGAGCCGCCCTCTACGTATTCTTCGCCAACCACCCTGAAACCCTCGACCCCCATCTCTCCACCGCCGATGCCATACTGCCCTTTTATGTCGTTGCACAGCTGCCCGAAGGAATCGCAGGACTCGTGATCGCGGGCATCTTCGCAGCAGCGATGTCTAGTCTCGACAGCAGTATGAACAGCGTAGCTGCCGCCGTGACAACCGACTTCCATGCCCGTTACCGGCCCAGTTCCACTGCCACCGAAAAGCTCCGTGTAGCTCGTATTGCAACGGTCGTGGTGGGTGTAGCTGGCACAGCTCTAGCCCTCTTTTTAGCGGGTACTGAAATCAAGTCTCTTTGGGATCAGTTCGTCGGCTTCCTTGGTCTCTTCGGCGGAGGTCTGGGTGGACTATTCCTTTTGGCCATCTTCGCCGAAAAAGCCCACGCAAAAGGAACCCTGATCGGCCTTGCGACCTCTGCTGTCGTCGTATTTTCACTAAAAACCTGGCATCCCGTACATTCCTGGTTTTATGCCTTTGCAGGGGTCGCCTCCTGCTTTCTAGCAGGCATCATAGCCAGTTATTTAATACCGAATGGTGATGGTCAATCAACAGCGGGTTTGACATGGAAAACCCGAAACGAAGATTGAATACTAAGTCTCCCTGACCTAGATAAGTTTTAGGATAATATCGCCAGCTCCATATACTGGTTTCCTTGCGCTCCAGAAAGTGTTTTCCCTATCGATAAAACCCTATTGAGTGACCCCACTCACTTGACAACATAAGCTACGGGTGCACTGAAGAAGCAACAGCACTTTAGCGTTAAAGGGAACATCGGGAATCGGACGAGGATCATGATCACACCCACGGATTTCATACTTCCCGAGACTTAAAGGGTGTAAATGAAGAGTTCAAGAACCGTGACCTCAGTTTCAATCTGTTGAATCTATACGAAAACACATGAATTGAGACAATCAAGACAGTTCATAAGAAATGGTAAAGACCCGACGGGGATGGATAAGCACTTGGTGCATTCTACTTTAGTGAAATCGTAAGTGTCCTCATAACAAACGAAGACACCGACAGTCGAGTAATCCTAGACGCCCAACAGTCTCTGCAATTAGACAGCTGAAAAAAAAATGTCAGGAAACAGGATTTCTGGGAATATTCTGGTGTTAGCAATTACATTGTACAGTTAAAAAGTAGTTATTCTGCTGTCTGAAAGAAACGGGGTAACATGTGATTTATTAGCTTTTCTTTTTTCTTCATGAGTTTTGCTGCACAATTCCGATTTTATTAGTCTAAAACATAATAGATCTCATGACAAGTCACCAGAATGCACCAAAAGAGCCTCGTGTGCACCTTTTGCATCGCATCAGACACCCTTAGGCGCAGAATCTGACACCTTATAAGATACATTATTTATCTTAAGAAACAATTCCTGATGAAAAAGAAACGCTATTCAGAACCCGAACAGACACAATACAGAATACGACATCTATTAGGAGACGATGTAATCCCAGTGAAGAAATACTTCATGGCCACATCCTCCGAGCAAGCCTTGGAAATGTTTGCCTATTCATGCTGCGATTTGCAAACCACACCGGAATTGCTAGATTTAGCGAAATGGAACCGATGGGCGAATGAGTGGGATTTTGAGGTTCCCAAGGAAGTTGCTCAACAAAAAATTCAATCTGTTTTAGATGAACAAGAAACAACCAATTTGGACGGGACAAAAACAGTAACTAATAATAGCAAGCTCCTGAATGAGTTGGAAATTAACGAGACAAAGTATAACGATCCATATTATTTTATCCGTGGCAAACCTAACCCAAAATACAAACGGGAAATTGATCGGATCAACCAAATGATCAACAAATAGAAATCCCTAGGGCATTACGCTTTGTGACTGCGAAGGTTAACCCATCCAAGATTACAAACTAATTTTGGGTAATGAAAGGAGTTCGCCAATCATAATTGTCAATACGTTAGATGTTGATTTCTTCCGCCCCAAGAAAGAGGCAGTCATGGGTCCAAAGGGGAACGCAAAGATAGGTCGACCAATGGAGAAGACGACAACAGATACACAAGGCAAAGTTCCAATCCAACCGAACTCCTATAAAGATATTGTCCCAAAAACTGAAAATATCCCATCGCCGGATTCACTATTAGTGTCGGTACATTATTACATTAGTGAAATCGCAAGTGTCCACATAACGAACAAAGACACCGACGGGAATGTCATGGCAAACGACATTCAGTTCATGCCATTGAAGAAATAATTTTCTGCCTAAGCTGAAGCACAGAAGACCCAACCTATCCAAAACCGCAAACAAACTGATTCGGAAACTAGGGCTTATGATGAATCTTCGTTAACAAATAGATTCAAATGGTGCAGACAACTTTACTTCGAATTTCACCAGAAGGATCAAGCTATGCTAAAATAAAAACAGATCATTTAGCAACTATGTGACTCTCACCTCACAGCTTAAGGAATTACTCAAGGAATTCCAGACTTAAACATACTAGAACCTATCAGCTTCCATTATGACATACTTAAATATCATAAATGCGACAATTCCTTTGTCCCATCTCTCCGTTCATTCAAAAGTACAATGACCAGATTAGCTGACATTACAACTATCTCCTACTATTCTAACTCATGAAAAAAAAGGGTGCTTTGGAACCCGAGCAATCGCAGTATCGGATATTTTATCTCGTAGGAGATGACGTTATCCCAGTTGAAAAGTATTTTATGGCAACTTCTCATGAACAAGCCTTGGAAATGTTTGCTTATTCATGCCGTAGTTCTACCAACACCCCTGAATTACTTGATTTTGGAAAATGGAACCGATGGTCAAATGAATGGATTGATGAAATCACTAAAGAATCCGCACAAGACATGCTGGAATCATTATTGAAAAGTACTGTAGATGAACAACCGAAGCCAGACCAACCGGAAAACCCTGCCGATGTACAAAAGAAAAAACTTTTACTAAAAGAATTGGAGAAATACGAGGACATGTACAATGATCCATATTTTTACGTAAGAGGGAAACCAAACGCAAAGTACGGACAGGAAATCAATAGGATAAAAAAAGATATCGCTAAATAAGAGAACACCAGTCAGCGAGAAAAAAACAGAAAGACTAACTGGTTTACCCTCTGTATATGAAGCGGAGGATGAAAATAGAATGAAACTTAGGCTAGGTCCCTAAAAACTTGTTCAGTACTTGGCCTTCGGAAAGTGGAAAGGGGCGACCGAGGGAATCGTGAAAGTGGGAGTGTGGGTCTAGTCCGAGTAGGTGGTAGATGGTGGCGGTGACATCAGAGGGTGAGACGGCGTCCTCGATGGGTTCGGAAGCGATTTTGTCAGACTTACCGTACATTTGGCCGCCGGGTACTCCCGCCCCTGCTAGCCATATGGTGTTGCAGCGCCCCCAGTGGTCACGACCCGCATTTTTGTTCACCTTTGGCGTACGACCGAACTCACTATTCCAAACGACTAGGGTGTCCTCAAGAATACCCCGTTCCTCGAGGTCGTGTAGGAGGTGTGCAATGGGTTGATCAACTTGCGGAACTAGACGATCCTTCAGACTATTGAAGTTGTCCTTGTGTGTGTCCCAAGTGGTATCGACGCCCGGCTTGTCGCGGTGCCAATAGACGGTGACCAGCTTAACCCCTGACTCGAGAAGGCGCCGAGCAAGCAAAACGCTCTGTCCGAAAGTTTGCATACCGTAACGTTCACGTTCAGTCTCGCCCTCGTCTGCAAGATCGAAAGCATCGGCTACCTTTGGGGACGTGAGAAGGTCGTATGCCAACTGGTTGACGGCGTTGAGGTCAGATACGTCCAATGTGGAAATAAGATCTCTGCGAAAGTCGTCGAATTGCTCGGTCAGTTTCACCCGCTTACGAAGACGAGCACGATCAAGCCCTTCGACAGGGGACATATTGGGCACTTTAAAATCGGGTTCATCGGGGTGTCGATTAAGTACAAATGGATCGTAACGGCGACCGAGAAATCCTGCGTTCTGGCCTGGTGTAACGAATCCTGCGGTGGTACCGATGATTTCGGGAAGAGCGACGAAAGTGGGCAACCCATTGGTAGTGGGTGAAAACTTACTAAGAATGGAACCGACGTGAGGATAGTCGGTTGGACGAGCTCCGAAATTTTCACGTGATTCCGGGTGCTTGTGGCCAGTCAGCATCCAATGGGCCCCAGTGGAGTGATTGTTATCGGTGTGCGTTACCGAGCGGATGAAGCCGATTTTGTCTGTCACGCCACCAAGTTTGGGCATGAGCTCAGAGATGCGGATACCAGGCGTCCGTGTGCGAACGGGGTTGAACGGTCCGCGAAACTCGGAGGGAGCGTCGGGCTTCATATCGAAAAGATCGATGTGGCTAGGACCTCCCCACATGTACAGAAGAAGGCAGCGCTTGGCTTTACCGAAAGTTCCTGAATATTCACCCGTTTTTTTTGCTGCAAGTAGAGAGGGTAGGCTTAATCCGAAAGGGGCCAATCCACCAATACGCAGCATTGCCCGGCGAGTAAGGCCGTTACAACAAGCCTGAGCGGGGTTTCCTCGGAGCTCGATCATCGATCGAATTAAATGCAACGGAATAAAGCCGAGCAACGGTAAATGAAACTTTCAACAAGAATTATCGTTACAGGGAAATGAATAAAGAGGTTGAGATGCTTGCCCTCTCTTGCGAAAGTAAACCCATGAAAGTTGTTCCATTAACTGTTCTCATTCTCACCAACGCATTTGTCTTTCAAGGTTGTGGGGGCAACTCCGAACCTTCCGGATCTGACCCTAGTAAAGACAATTCCACATCGGCATCGATCTCCGCCCCTACTCCCGTTCCAATGGGGACGATTCTCAGCGAAGTTGAGGATAGCGGTGTGAAGGTAACCTTTTTCTTGGCGAAGGGGGAAAACGGAAAACGTTGGCTTCAGGCTACCTTTTCCCCTCTGGAAATTGGTTATCACGTCTACTCCAAGGATTTGCCCGCCGATGGGATCGATGGAATCGGCCGCCCCACCCTTCTGGAATTAAGCGAAAACTCTGCCATTACAGACGTCGGTGAACTTACGGCCGACAAAAAGATTCATAATTTGGCGAGTCCGCTGAACGCGGACGGATTCCCAGTATACCCCGACGGACCCGTAACGCTAAGTTTACCTTTCACAATGAAACCGGACACCAATGGCAGGGTCGACGTTATGGCCAAGATCACATACATGGCCTGTACGAAAACTTCCTGCAACCCACCCGTTGAGGGCAAGGCAGTAAAACTGACCCTCAAATAATCTTGGCGGCAAGGAACCTTGTACACTCCAAAACTGTTCAGTCTTCTATTATTCATTGTCGCGCCTTTTTTGTTAGAGGCGGATGACTGGCCAACTTGGCGTGGAGCCAACGGCAACGGTCTGAGTAATGAAAAGAATATCCCCGAGAATTGGTCGATGGAGGAGGATGTCACATGGAAAGTGAAGCTTCCAGGGCCTGGGAATTCTTCGCCAGTCGTGGCCAAGGGAAAGATATTCGTAACGCAAGCCATCGAGGACGGGAAGCAACGTGCCTTACTCTGCTTCGACCGCCGGACGGGAGACAAACTTTGGGAGCGAGTAACTTCATTCCCAGATAAAGAACCTACTCACAAGACAAACCCTTTCTGTTCCGCTTCTCCGGCCACGAACGGCAAGTTGGTCGTAGTCACTCTCGGGTCGGCAGGCATGATCGCCTATGACTTCGAGGGGAAGGAGGTCTGGCGACGCAAAGATCTCGGTCCAGAACGTCACCTCTGGGGCACAGCATCCAGTCCCGTGCCCTATGGCAAGACCTTCATCCAGTACCGAGGCCCCGGCCCTTTGGTATTCATGCTTGCACTCGATGCCGCCACCGGAGAAACCGTATGGAAAAGCGACCTGCCCAAAGCTCAAGGCAAAGACGAGAAGCACTGGTTCGGAAGTTGGAGCACGCCCGTCTTGCGGAATAACCATGGTCGCGACGAATTGTTGCTCGGCTTGCCAAAGAGGCTGGTCGCCTTCGACCCAAAGACGGGTAAGGAAATCTGGTGGTGCAAAGGCCTCGGCGAACTCGTCTACAACAATGCCGCAAGCACGGGCGATTTCGTCATGGCTACATCGGGTTACGGTGGTCCCGCCCTTGGCGTAAAGGCAGGTAAGGATGCCTCAGGCGACATCACCTCCCAACGGCTCTGGCTCACCACGAAGCGAAACCTGCAACGGATCGGCACGGGAGCAGTGGTTGGAGGCCATTACTACATCTTGACCGAACCGGGAATCCTCCAATGTATCGAAGTCGCCACAGGCAAGATCGTGAAGCAAGCCCGGGTGGGGAAAGGGGGCAACTGGGGTTCGGTCACCCATATTGGAGGAAAGCTCTACGTCACCAACCAAGGCGGCCAAACCCTCGTCATCTCGGCGAATCCCGACTTTGAAGTCCTGACCACAAATCCCGTAAACGAAATGACAAGAGGTTCCCCCGCCTTTTCAGATGGACAAGTATTTCTACGCACCTACGAACGCCTATGGTGCTGGGGCAAGTGACCAGCTTTGTCTCTCTCCCCTGATGACCAAACAAACCGTAAAGAGGAAGATGGTTTAAGTGAAGAGACGCTTCATCCTCGTCATCGCTTTATGGTTCTCGGCCTTTTGGACAGTCGGGGTTTCCACCGAGCGAACCGACTTCCTAATCGTCCTAGCGGATGACCTCGGGTACGGCGATCTAGGATCGCTATGGGCGAAAGGAGGCTCACACGTGGCCGGAATGGCAATGGGCGCGGCACGAACACGAGCGAATCCAGTGGCCACCCTATCGAGGGAAAAGAAAGGTTGAGCTTCGCATCCCTAAGATTCCGCCACCAACAAATGTCAAATGACTAAGCATTCGTTCTCCTTCATTTGTCTGCTCACCGCACTGGGTTACACACCCTCTTTTGCAAAGGAGGACAAAGTCTCGCCGACGCTCGTCGAGGTCCGCAAGATATGGGACAAGGCCCCGCACAACGCCTTCACAGACTTGGTTCGCTTCAAGGACGAGTGGTTCTGTGTATTCCGAGAGGGCAAGGGACATGTCTCTCCCGACGGAGCCTTGCGAGTTATCGCCTCCAAGAACGGTAAGGATTGGCGTTCCACCGCCCTGCTGACTTCGGATAATTCCGACCTGCGCGACGCAAAGATCAACGTAACCCCCGACGGACGCCTCATGTTGTCGGGAGCTGAAGCTATGCACGACCGCGCCAAATACAGTCACCAATCACTGACTTGGTTTTCCAAGGATGGTCGCAAGTGGAGCAAGTCCCACGAGGTTGGCGACCGCGACTTCTGGCTTTGGCGAACCACTTGGCACAAGGGCAAGACCTATGGCTTTGGCTATGGGACGAACAGACGAAATCGCTCCATAAGGCTATATCAGAGCGACAACGGTTCCTCCTTCGAGGTTCTGGTGAAGAATGCCTTCGACAAAGGTCATCCAAACGAAACCTCCATCGTCTTCCTGCCGGACGAAACCGCCCTTTGCCTACTCCGCCGAGACAACCTCCCAAACACTGCTCAACTCGGTCGATCCAAGCCACCCTATCTAGAATGGATTTGGAAAGACCTCGGTGTGCGCATCGGCGGTCCTGAGCTCATTCGCCTTCCGGACGGGCGATTTGTAACCGCAGTGCGTCGCTATGACGGTATTGTCCGCACCTCCCTGCACTGGCTCGATCCCGAAAAAGCCACCTTGACCGAGTTTATGAAGCTTCCCTCGGGCAAGGATACTAGTTACGCGGGACTAGTTTGGCATGAAGACATGCTTTGGGTCAGTTACTACTCTTCACACGAAGGCAAAACGAGCATCTATCTGGCAAAGGTAAAGTTCGGAAACTGACGGCAGGAACCGACATCGTTCAGAAGTAACGGATTATTTTTTCTTGCCCCAGCGCTTTTCCCAGATGGCAGCAAGTTGTTCGACACGTTCGGGGTACTGGGTGGCAATGTTATTTGTTTCAGTGCGATTCTCGGCGAGGTGGTAGAGGGCCCAGGGGCGCCTGCCTTCGCGGACGATCTTGTACTCGCCCTTGACGATGGCATGAGTGCCGCCGTGGTTGAAGACGTAGGCATGTTCGCGGTCAACGGCTTCACCTTTTAGGATCGGAACCAGCGAGAAACTTTCGTGGTCTTTGGTTTCCTTGCCGTTGAATTCTTTTGGGTACTTGGTTCCGGCGAGCTCGAGGCAGGTAGCCATCATGTCGATGACATGGCCTCTTTGGTCGGAGATAGAGCCAGGCTTGACCTTTAGACCAGCGGGCCAATGCATGATGGCAGGAGTGCAAGCTCCGCCGTTGTGGACATTCGACTTGTACCGGCGCATGGGCGTGTTTTGAGCATTGGCCCAGTTGTGCCCTACACTGCCGTAGGTCATGGGCCCGCCCATGGGGACGTCGAACTTGTCGCCAACGGCGATGGTCTTACCGGCTTTCTTGGCCTTGGCGAGTATGTTGTTTGCCGTGTTCCAGCCGTTGCCGCCGAGGTGTTCGGGACAGGCCCCGTTGTCATGGAAGTAGATAATGAGGGTGTCGTCGAGTTGCTTTGTTTTTTCGAGGGCTTGGACGATATTGCCCACAGCTTGGTCCATGTGGTCGACCATCGCGGCGTAGATCGCCATGTTGCGGATACGCCATGGCTTGTGGTCTATGGTGTCCCATGGCTTGACGCGATCCTCAAGCGGGGAGAGGGGCCACCGTTCCTGGTCGATGACACCCATCTTCAGCATGCGGGCATATCGCTCCTTGCGAAGTTTCTCCCAGCCTCCCTCATAAGTCTCGAGGTACTTCTCGATAGATTTTTCCGGAGCGTGAATCGGCCAGTGAGCGGCAGTGAAGGCAACGTATTGAAAGAACGGCTTGTCGGACTTGGCAAATGCCTCGATTTGGCGAGTGGCCTCCACACCTATCCGGTCGGTGTAGTAGTAGTCCTCCTCGTCGACCTCGGTGAACTCAGTGTTGCGGGTCAAGGTATAGGGGTCGAAAAAAGAACCAGCCCCGGTCATAGTCCCGTAGAAGTCATCGAACCCGCGCTGAATGGGTCCGTCCTTGGCGGGATTCTTGCCCAAGTGCCACTTCCCCACCATGCCCGTCTGGTAACCGGCTGGCTTGAGTAGCTCGGCAATGGTGACTTGGCCGTTGCCTAGACCGTTACTATAAATACCGGACATAAGGGTAGCTCGGGTCGGCCAGCAACGGGCAGTATTGTAAAACTCTGTGAAGCGCAGGCCGTTCTTGGCCAA
>CALBIN010000209.1 GCA_937893275.1 uncultured Opitutia bacterium
GGTTGCCAGAAAGGGTGAGATGGATCCGGTCATCGGTCGCCATTCTGAGATTCGGCGTGTTACTCAAATCCTTTGTCGACGCACGAAGAACAACCCGGTTCTCATCGGTGAGGCCGGCGTGGGGAAAACGGCTATAGCCGAGGGATTGGCACAGCAAATAGCAGGTGGTTTCGTCCCCGAAAACCTTTTGGACAAGAAGGTGATTACACTTGATTTGGCCCTTATGGTTGCCGGCACCAAGTACCGGGGGCAGTTCGAGGAACGCATCAAGGCTGTGATGGACGAAATTCGTCGAGCTCAGAACGTCATAATTTTCATTGATGAGCTGCACACTATTGTGGGAGCCGGCGCTGCGGAAGGCACCATGGATGCCTCCAATATCTTCAAGCCTGCCTTGAGTCGTGGAGAGCTTCAATGCATCGGAGCAACGACCTTGGCCGAATACCGAAAATTCATAGAGAAGGACAGTGCCTTGGAACGGCGCTTTCAATCCGTCAAGGTCGAGCCGCCCTCAGTGGAAGACACGGTTCTTATCCTCAAGGGCATCCGATCGAAGTATGAGGAGCACCACAACGTAAGCTTCACCGACAAATCCCTGGAGACTGCTGCCAAGCTTACGGATCGTTATGTTACCGGCCGTTTTTTGCCTGATAAGGCGATAGACGCGTTGGATGAAGCGGGGGCCCGTTCTCGGATGGAGTCTTTGAAGCGCCCTCCTGAAATCGAGGAACTTTCCGATGAGATCAAGGAAGTTTGCTCCGCTAAGGAGCAAGCGATATCCGAGCAGAATTTTGAGGAAGCCGCCGAATCCAGAGACAAAGAGAAAAAGCTACGAACCAAGCGTGAGCGTGTGCTTGAGGATTGGAAGAAATCTCGGGAGGAAAAACGTGGAACTGTGGGCGAAGACGAGATGTACCTCATCGTTTCCGAATGGACTGGAATCCCACTCAGTCGGATGGAGACAAAAGAGACCAAAAAACTCCTCAACCTCGAAAAAGATCTTCGTAAGCTTGTAGTTGGTCAGGATTTCGCCACGGAGGTAATAGCAAAGGCATTGCGGCGTTCAAGAGCCGACATCAAGGATCCCAAGCGTCCCATTGGCTCGTTTATGTTCCTAGGTCCTACGGGTGTGGGGAAAACCCATTTGGCCAAGGTTCTGGCCGAGGAAATCTTCGGAGATCAGGACGCTCTCGTTCAGATCGACATGTCGGAGTACATGGAAAAGCACGCGGTGTCCCGCATGATCGGTTCACCTCCGGGCTACATAGGTTACGAAGAGGGTGGACAACTAACCGAGACCGTTCGACGCAAGCCTTATTCCGTGATTCTTTTTGATGAAATCGAAAAGGCGCACCCGGACGTGGTTCAAATC
>CALBIN010000210.1 GCA_937893275.1 uncultured Opitutia bacterium
CCTCAAGAAAACACACAAATCTGAAAAAACAAATATTTCATTGGACCGTTGACAGATTCACCTCTAAAGGAAAAGAGAATGGCATGTTTCCAATGGCCACCCAAAAGCCATACCGCCCTGTATGGTTCAGGTTCAGGCAAGGAAGAGGAAATCAGAAAGCTGATGACCACCTTTGCGGAACGAGCCTTTCGCAGATCCGTTAAGCCCGAACTGGTGGAACCTTACGTGCAGCTTGTCTTACGCCAGAAAGTTGAACCCGTTGTCACCTTGCCGGGCGGAATAAAAGATTTGAAGTACCGTGTATACGAAGGCCAATGGAACAACCTGCCTGAATTCGATTCTCTGGAGCCAGTATCCGAAGGAATCTTGCCCAAAGGATTCATCGACCTGAGTGTCTCCAAGCGAAAAGAAAAATACGGCATGGTTTTCACTGGAAGCTTAAAGGCGCCCAAGTCCGGAGAATACGTATTTGAGATCGCTTCTGATGACGGTGGGCGCCTGCTGATCGACGGGAAAAAGGTCGTAGAGCACGATGGTCTACATGGAGCAGAACTAAAGAAAGGAAAGGTCAAACTCCAAGAGGGTGAACATCGAATTCGAGTGGACTATTTCGCCTATGGTCAACCAAACAGCTTCAGGGCCGGATGGGGAGGCTCGGGATTGGCTCATTCCCAGCTTTCCATCGATAGCCTGCGAGACCCCAAACAGAACAATAAAAAACCTTCGGATGAAGTGCCTCTTCTTATTCGCGCATTACAGGATGGATACGCAGCCATAATGTGCTCGCCTCAGTTCCTTTATCTGCAGGAAAACCCTGGTCGCCTAGACGCCTTTGGCATCGCATCCAGACTTAGCTATTTCCTATGGTCGTCCATGCCCGACGACGAACTGTTTGCTTCAGCTCGCTCGGGAAAACTCAATGACCCAAAGGAGCGCAGTCGACAAGTGGATCGTATGCTCAAGGACACCAAGGCCGAAGCTTTCGTGCGCCATTTCCCATCGGCTTGGCTGCGTCTCGACAAACTGGGTGACATGCCTCCCTCCGGCGGTGATTATCAATTCTACAAGAACGTTAAAATCGAGCCCATGCTGGCCAAACAGGTAACGACCTATTTTGCCGAGATCTTAAAAACGAATGGACGTATCGAGCAGTTCATCGACTCCGATTACACCTACATGAACCAGACCTTGGCCAAATGGATCTACAAGCGCGAAGGAATCCGGGGCGAGCGCTTGCGCAAGGTGAAACTCGACGATCCCAGGCGAGGCGGCATATTCACCCAACCCGGCTTAATGACCGCAACCGCCAATGGAGTAGACACTTCGCCCGTGGTCCGCGGAGTTTGGGTCTTGGAAAACATTCTGGGTACACCACCGTCTCCTCCGCCCCCCGATGTCGAACCCCTTCCGGTAGATACCAGCAAAGCTACCTCCATCCGCGAACGGCTCGAACTGCATCGGAAAAACGAAGCCTGCAATAGTTGTCACGTGAAAATCGATCCCATGGGATTTGCGTTTGAGAACTTCGACGTGGTTGGCCGCTGGCGCGAAAGGTACAAGCGAGCCAAGGGCCCCATCGACACTTCGGCCACTATGGCGAACGGAACAGAGATCGCCGACATCGTAGCCTTCAAGAAAATGTTAAAGGAACGCAAGCCGCTGATCGTCAGTTGCCTCACAAAAAAGATGCTCACCTATGCCACCGGTCGTCACCTCGAAACGATCGACCGAGGGGAAGTGGATCGTATTGTCGCCGAGCTCGGCAAAAAAGGGGATCGCCTTCGCGACCTCGTCCACTTGATTGTCGATAGCGATATATTTCTATCGAAGTAATTGGGGCCTATTGCCCCTTAATCTTTCGCTAAGATATACAAATGAAAACACTCCTGATTTACCTTTTCCGGGTGGTCCTGACAATGGTCGTTGCTTTAGTGACTGTATCCCTGCAGGCAGCCGAACAAAAAGCTCAGTTGCCAAACATCGTCTTCATCATGGTGGACGACATGGGCTACCACGATCTCGGTTGTTATGGAAGCAAGACAATCTTGACGCCCAATATCGACCGCATGGCCAAGGAGGGTCTCCGTTTCACCGATTGTTATTCAGGCGATACCGTCTGCGCTTCAGCCCGAAGCACCTTGATGACTGGCTACCACAAAGGACATACGCCCGTTCGTGGCAACTCAGGTGGCATCCCCCTGTTTCCCGAAGACGTAACGATTGCCGAAGTGCTTAAGAAAGCGGGATATGCTACAGGCGGATTCGGCAAGTGGGGCTTAGGAAACCAAGGTAAGAATGGAGCCGCCGAACGCCAAGGGTTCGACCTTTTCTATGGGTACTACAACCAGTGGCATGCCCACACTTACTACACCCATCTCTTTCGCAACAGCAAGAAGGTAGAGCTGAACGGTCGCTATACCCACCATGCGATCTACGACGAGACGATGAAGTTCATCAAGGACAACAAGGACGAACCGTTTTTTCTCTACTGCCCCTGGACTCCGCCACACGCCGCCTACCAGATCCCCGAAGACGAGCCGGCTTGGGCGCTTTACAAGGACAAGCCATGGAACAAGGACGCCAAGGTGGCGGCAGCAATGGACACTATGATGGATCGTCAGGTAGGTGAGATCACCGCGTTGCTCAAGAAGCTCGGGATATACGAAAACACCTTGATGTTCTTCACTTCCGACAACGGGGCCGCCAAGCGGTTCGACGGCATTCACAATTCATGCGGCGTGATGCAGGGACAAAAGAGATCCTTGAACGAGGGCGGGATCCGCGTGCCAATGGTCGTTCGTTGGCCCGGCAAGATCAAAGCCGGAACGGAAAGCAGCCAACCGTGGTATTTTCCCGACGTCATGCCGACGCTCTCCGAGATCGCGGGTGTGCCCGGAGACGTGCCAAAAGATATAGACGGCATATCCATCCTCCCCACCCTCCTGGGCAAAGGGGAGCAAAAACAACATGAATACATGTACTGGCAGTATGGTGTGCGGGCCGCCCGTTCTGGGAAATGGAAGGGGATAGGTAAGGGCGGCCACCTTTACCTCTACGATCTATCCAAGGATAGGGCGGAGAAAAACGACTTGTCTGCCAAGCACCCTGGAATTGCGGCCAAATTCAAGCATTACATTACGGTCGGCTACCGCGAACCCCGCAGCCAAAAGGACGACGGCAAATACACTGGCAAGACAAAGAAGTGATCGCTTTCTCAACTATCAACGTTTTCCGGTTTTTACAGACTTCCTTTTTGATGGTTGGGTTCAGTGGATTACTGATTTTATTTTGTCGCGGCGAGACACCGTACCAGCCAAAGTTGAGCGATGGGAAAAGCCCGGACTTTCATGACTTCCCCATGGGCGTGCTTTCCGCCACGGGGAGACTGCACGATTTGGAACGAGAGATTGTGATACTTGACGTAGGGAAGGCAGGCTTTGCCGAACAGGGGGGATTGCGATCGGGTGATCGCATCATCTCGATTGAAGGAAAAATCTCGAAGCAAAGTTTTTCCATGTCAACCGATACGGGACTGGAGGGACCGCAAAACCTCATAGGGAAAGCCCTGGAATCGGCTTGCGCATCAAAGAACCAGATTCTCAACATGGAAGTCGAACGTAACGAAAAAAAGATTTTTCTTGAGATCAAAGTACCCTCGTCGCCTGCCTTCGCTTCCACCTTTCCGCAAAAGTGTTCCAAGAGTCGGAAATACTTCTCGGGGATAGTCGACCATCTGGTGGACATTCAGCACGAAGACGGCAGTTGGAGGCCTGGAGTGGGGGGCGATGCCGACGTCTACACGGGGGCCTTCTGCGCATTGGCCGTTCTTTCCGCGGACAAGAAGGAATACCTGCCAACAGTCAAGGGAGCTATCAACTTCATTCGCAAGAAGAGCATTGCCCTGATCAAGCCCGATGATCCCAAGGTCGGCCCAAAAAGCTGGCAGACCTCCACCAACGCAATTCTTTTAGCCGAATATCAATTGGCTACGGGAGACGACATCTTCTTTGAAGACCTGAAGAAATGTTGCGACCTGCTTGCCGGTCGTGTCTCCGAGAACGGCAGAATGGGACACGCCTACGAAGTACCATACGAACGGACGGGTCTTGTGATCATAAACGTGCAAGCTCACCTAGCGTGGGCACTTGCCGCCAAGTGTAATTACAAGATCAATCGCAAGGCATGGGATCGCTCCATGGTGGAGATTCGAAAGTCGATTGGCCCCAACACGGGGGCGCTTGGATACTCCTCTCGAGTTCCCGACTACCCCGACATTCCGGCCCGAACCGGAGCGATGGCAACCGCCTTGGCGATTGCTGGCGAGGAACCCAAGATGGCCAAAGGTTTCGCAAATGCGTTGGTGAAATATCAAACTCGTATGCGACACGCTCACTCGATGACTTCCATCGGATTGATCTACGGCATGGCCGGTATCAAGGTAGTCGATCCCAAGGCTTACGAAAAAGTAATGAAAAAATGGATTCCTTATCTGGAACTTTGCCGAACATCGGTCGGTACGGCGGCCTATTTCGGCAGTAAGAGAAACTACGCTGGTGACGCATACCTCGGCTACCATCCCATCGGGAATGCCACCGTCGCTCTCATGCTTGCCGGCTCCGAAAGCAAGCTCTTCATCCATGGTGGAACCACGCGCAATTGGCTTGAAAAACCCTAACTCGAACATACAAATGAACCACCTCACTCGAACTCTTTCCTCAATGCTCGCTATCTTATTCGCATCGTGGAACCTTGATGGAGCTCCGAGTAAGCCCAACATCATCTACATAGTGTCGGATGACCTCGGCTACGGTGATTTGGGCAGCTATGGCCAGAAGCAGGTTAAGACACCCCGATTGGACCGCATGGCCAGAGAAGGTCTACGCTTCACCGACCATTACGCCGGACACACCGTTTGCCGACCGGCTCGCCTCGTGTTCCTTACGGGCAAACACACGGGACACACGGCGATTGCCGGCAACAATATGCATGTGCTTCCCAAGGGAACCAAGACCGTGACCTCCCTGCTGAAGGAGGCCGGTTACGTGACGGGCGGCGTCGGCAAGTGGGCGCTCGGTGACGTTGGCACTACAGGTCACCCGAACAACCAAGGCTTCGATTTCTTCTACGGTTACTTGGATCAAGGGGCTGCTCACGATTATTATCCCGAATTCCTTTTTCGTAACGACAAGGCAGAGCGCTTGCCCGGCAACGTGAACAGTGGGAAGAGGAACGTGTCGTCAAAGAAGGTAACCTATGCCCATACTCGGATCACCGAGGAGGCGCTTGCCTTCATCAAGCGGCACAAGGACGAACCTTTTTACCTTAACCTCACTTGGACTATACCTCACACCAACAACGAAGCAGGAAGAGTAGAGAAAGACGGTCAGGAAGTCCCAGACTACGGAATGTACAAGAAGCGAGAATGGCCAAACCCCGAAAAAGGATTCGCAGCTATGGTGACTTTAATGGACACGGATACAGGAAAAATCCTAGACCTGCTCAAGAAACTTGGAATCGTCGAAAACACTTTGGTTGTTTTCACTTCGGACAATGGCCCCCATCAGGAGGGTGGACACAAGGTGGATTTCTTCGATTCCAACGGAAAGCTCAAAGGACATAAGCGTTCGCTGCATGATGGCGGCATTCGCGTGCCCATGATCGCTTGGTGGCCCAAAACGATTATACCCGGCGTAAGCAATCACGCTTCCGCCTTTTGGGATTGGTTGCCAACTGCTTGTGAGCTCGGTGGAGCAGAAACGCCCGAAGGCATCGATGGGATTTCCTTTGCCCCTACTCTACTGGGCAACACGAATAAGCAAGTCCGGCACGAATACCTATTCTGGAGATGGAGTCGTTTTCGAGCTGTGCGGATGAATGACTGGAAAGGTGTCCAAACCGATAAAACTTTAGCTCTCTATGACCTGAGCAAAGATATCGGAGAGGAAACCGACGTCGCCTCCGAGAACCCAAAGATTGCCGCGCGAATCCAGAAGATCATTGCAGAGCTCGAATAGTTAATCCCCCCTCCCGGTAATTGCCAGGATGCAGGGGTCTGGTCTTGCCCGTAGAATTCTCATCTCTAGTCTGTGACTATGAAACTGAAAGCTTTAGCTCTATTCCTTTCACTTAACGCCGCTTGTCTATGCCTCTCTTCTGCCGTGGAGAAGAAAGGCGAAAAGAAGTTCTATGATCCAGTCATCAAGACAGTTGAAGGTTGGACGATAGAATACGACCCGAAACTGCTGTCCAAGGAAAACAAGGCGTTCGGAGAAGAGGCTACCAAGGCACTGGCCAATCACCTTCAGCGTATCAAGTACATCCTCTCGAAGGAAAAGGTTGTGGTACTTCAGAAACTGCCGATCCGAATCGATCTCCAGCACGAACTTGGCAACATGCAGTACCATCCGGGTAAAAGATGGCTGATTAATAACGGCTACGACCCTCGACTTGAGAAAAGAGTTCACATACCACGTGCCCAATCCCTGCTCAACCGTGGCACTTGGGCCAAGCACCCCTACGTAATTCTTCATGAACTAGCCCACGCCTATCACGATCAGATTCTGAGTTTCGAAAACAAGGAGATCATAAATGTATACCAGGCTTCGGAGAAAAAGGGCCTCTACGAGCGAGTGCTCCTGTTCTCCGGGCGAAAAGTGAAGCATTACGCCCGAACTAATCACAAGGAATTCTTCGCAGAGATGACCGAGTCCTACCTCGGAGTAAACGACTTCTACCCTTTCGTGCGAGCGGAGTTGAAAGAACACGATCCTATGACCTACGCCCTCATGCAAAAGATTTGGGGCAAAATATAAAGCCACAACCAAAACATCCATGAATTCTTTGCTAAAACCCTCCCTCTTTTTGCTTTTCTGGACCACCGCAATGCTTTCAGCTGCGGATTTCCCCGGCAAGGTATCCCAATGGAAAGGTTATGCCTTGAACCAGTTCAATTTGGAAGGAGTGGGATGCAAGGTAGTAAGCCCCAAAAAGGTTGCCCTCGGCAAGCCATGGATTTGGCGAGCTCGATTCTGGGGTCACGAACCGCAAACTGATCTCGCGCTTCTCGAAAAAGGTTGGCATGTCGTCTATTGCGAAGTGGGCAACCTCTTTGGTTCTCCCAAGGCAGTGGCGCATTGGGACGCTTTTTACGCCTACTTGGTCAAAGAACATGGCTTTGCAAAAAAAGTCGCCTTGGAGGGAATGAGCAGAGGCGGGCTAATCATCTACAACTGGGCCAAGGCCAATCCGGAAAAGGTTTCCTGCATCTACGGCGATGCCCCCGTCTGCGACTTCAAGAGTTGGCCGGGAGGTAAGGGAAAGGGAAAAGGGAGCGCCGGCACTTGGAAAAATTGCCTGAAGGCCTACGGCTTGACGGAAAAGGATGCAATGGACTTCAAGGGCAATCCC
>CALBIN010000211.1 GCA_937893275.1 uncultured Opitutia bacterium
GTTCCAATGCCAACGAAACCCAACGCTTCGGTTATTTCGAGACCTTGCTCGCCGCGGGCCATCCCGACCGCCGCCTCACCGTTCGCAACATGGCGTGGCCGGCCGACACCGTGTTCAACCAGCAACGACCCCGCAATTTCTTCGCCTCCACCAAGCCCAGTTACGGAGAAAGGGACAGGCGGATCCAGACCGCCGTCGACGTCGTATTCCTCTGGCTCGGTCAAGCCGAGGCATTGAGTCAATCCGAGCAATCCATTGAGTTTGCTTCTGCCTATGAAGAGACACTCGAGCAACTGTCGCCCTATACCGAACGCATCGTGGCGGTCACTCCGGTTCCCTTCGACGATCCCCTTGAACTTGGATTCGATCTCAAGGTCCGCAACGCCACCTTGGGCAAGTATGCGGCGGTCATTCGCCGGCTTGCTCAGAAGCGCGACCTGCCAGTGGTCGACTTGTTTAGCGCCTTGAAAGGCAAGAAAGTAACCTCCGACGGACAACGCCTTTCCCCGCAGGGTCACTGGTTGGCGGCTCAGGCCTTCGCCGAGCAACTGGGCTATGCCCAACCCGTTGCCAAGATCAGCGGCACCCCCGCGGGGACTCTTAAGCCGGCGACTGTGGAAGAGCTTCGCCAAGCAGTCAGAGCCAAGGACGTCATGTGGCGCCAGTTTTGGGTACCGCCCAACTGGGCCTTCCTCTACGGCAACCGCCAAACCACGCCCAGCAGCCGGAGCCATACCGACCTCGGTTACCGCTGGTTCCCCGAGGAAATCCAAGGCATCCCATCACTCCTCATTGGTAAAGATAATAAAATTTGGACGCAAGCCAAGGGATTGAACTGAGTTCTACTTTCCGCGGTACTTTCCGTCGGGCAAGCGTGAGGGGAGTTTGTACTTGGGATCGGTTATCAGCTCGTAAACTTTAGGGTCACGAGTTTTCACTAGCTCGCGATTATAGAGGCGCCACTCTTGGCCGACATCCTCCCTCCGACGAGCAGTATCCTGAGCTCCCAACACGGAAGTAACAGCCCAGTACAGGTACTCAGTGCATTGGCACCCGTAGTCGCAGGTACGATCATCGTAGGTGAACCAAGCTCCCTTCGGATAGCGTCTCGGCACGCGCTTAAAATACCCTCCACGAGCCCGGTCCAGGCACTTGGCCAAGATGGTGCCACGCCTTTCCCCGAATATCTCAGGATAAGCATAAGCGTAACCCTCGTGCGTTACCAGGTGTAGCACTTCCTCCAGCGAGGCATCGAATTCGTCGCCCCCAGGATTGGTCTCAGTCGCAAACTGCCCTTGGCCGTGATGAAAGCCGGCATCTTGGAAAACGTCGTGATCCAGCCTGTCCAAGGCTCGTTCATTCGCCGTCATGAATAGAAAGGCCTTTCGTTGGATCATAGTCTCCAACACCATAGGGTTGTCGGGCTTGCCGTCCTCGTCGTTGTCGAGGTACTCCGCCAGAATAATCCCCGCATGACGCAATTGGGCAGGCGGAGTAGTCGCAGTTCCGAAAAGATGAATGCCGAATACATTCAAGTAATAGGTGAACTGCTTCTTGAACACATCCAGTTCCCCTGAAGGAATTGGACTGATTTTGAAAGTGGGTGGATCAGCCACGACTTTGGAAACCGAAAGACATATTAGAAAAAGGGTGAAGATTCGGTAAAGCATTTCCAAATGGGACGATGAAACCTTATTAATCTGCAACCAAAAAAACCCAAGGATCAGCCCCGAAATTCATTGACGAAGGGGTACGCTACGTCCGCTTTTCTTGAACTCCTCGAGCTTGGCTTTCAATTTCTTCCTAATCTCAGGCTTTTTGAAATACAAATTGTTCGTCTCCCCCGGATCGTCCTTCAGGTTGTACAATTGCCCCGGTGCTTTCGGAGCTTTTTCGGTCAAAGCGTATTGCTTGAGACCCCACTCACCGTCTCGACTGTAGTTGCTTCCTCCGGACCCCTTGTGGTCGAGATACTTCCAGTTTCCCTGGCGGATCGCCAGAGCCAGACTGATTGTCTGGTGCAGAGTGAAATTGCGGATCTGCTTGTCAGCCTTGCCGAGCAGAACAGGCAAGAGATCGAAACTATCCTCAGCCGCATCATCCGGCAATTTAGCGCCCACGATTTCCGCGCAAGTGGCCATGAGGTCGGTCAAACAGACGGTCTGATCCGAAATGGCCCCCCGCTTTGACCTTGCCCGGCCAACGGGCGATCATAGGCACGCGATGACCGCCTTCCCAGTTGTCGCGCTTCACGCCTCGCCAGGGCCGAGCTCCGTCATGCTTGTGAGTCTTGCGCATGTTGATAACGGTTGGAACTTCCGGTCCGTTGTCACTGGAGAACACGACCAAGGTGTCATCGGCAAAACCATGTGCTTCCAGAGCCTTCGTCAATTCCCCCACGATGTGATCCATCTCGAAGATAAAATCCCCATGCGGTCCGGAATCCGTCTTGCCCTTGAAATCCTTGCCTGGAAATGAAGGCAAATGCACAGCCTGCATGGAATGAAAAAGGAAGAAGGGCTTATCGGGTTTCTGCTCCTTGTGCATCTCGAGAAATTCGAGGCTTTTTTTCAAGAAGACCTGATCGACTTCCTCCAAGTCAAAATTCGGCGCGATCATGCCCGGACGGTTATCCCGGGAGTACGGATGCTTGGGCAGAGGCCCGCGATCAACGATTTGAGTAGGCGGAACGGGTATGCGGTCGCCGTCTACATAAGCATATAGCCAATCCGTGGTCGGGCAGCTTACAGTGCCAAAGAAATGATCAAAGCCCCGGTCAATCGGACCGCCTTCCAGTTTCCTAGAATAGTCGATCTCACGCACCGCATCCAGTCCATTCCGGTTGATCGGCTTGCCCTTCTTGTCAAAGGCCGTGAGCCCTATATGCCACTTCCCGAACATAGCGGTTTCGTAACCTTTTTTTCGAAGCATGTCCGGCAGAGTCAATCGATTCGGAGTGATGAGGCAGGGCCCCCCCACTCCAGTAAATACACCCCTGTAGTCGAGACGAAACGCCATGCGTCCTGTTAGCACGCTATAACGGGTCGGCGTGCAAACCGTTGACGGGCTATGTGCATCAGAGAAGCGCATGCCCTCCTTCGCAAGAAGATCGAGATTTGGCGTAGGGATGTTCGATTTCGGGTTGTAGCAGGCAACGTCACCGTAGCCTAAATCATCGGCCAGAATTAAAACGACGTTGGGGTATTTGGTCTTCGCGGCATCAGCAAAATAATAAGTGAAGAAGCAAAGAAAGATAGGAATCGTAAGTTTTTTCATGTGTAATCAAAAAGCGTTATCGAATCCGTGCAGCTTTTCAACCCCTAGG
>CALBIN010000212.1 GCA_937893275.1 uncultured Opitutia bacterium
ACGTGTTTTTGTTCACCGAGATTTTCATTGTCGTAATTTGCTTGTCTTGCCCGACGGGAACCCTGGAGTCATCGACTTCCAAGGTGCTCTCCACGGCCCGCTCACTTATGATCCGGTGTCGTTACTCCGCGACTGTTACGTCGACAACGACGAGGATTGGATCACCTTCAAGGCGCTTGCCCACAAATCAGGACTGGTCAAGTCCGGCATATTGCCGGACGAGCTGAGCGATGAAGCTTTCCTGCGCTGGTTCGATTTCACGGGCCTGCAACGACACCTGAAGTGCATCGGCATCTTTCATCGTCTAAAGTTACGAGACGGCAAAGGAAGTTACCTCGCCGACGTTCCCAGAGTCCTGCGCTATGCGAAGACCGTGCTCTCTCGTTGGCCGGAACTCCAGTCTCTACGCTCAATCGTCGACCAAGCTCAAATCCTCGGCTAATTCCAATCCATGAAAGTAATGATTCTCGCCGCAGGTTACGGCAAACGCCTTCGACCACTCACCGATCACACTCCCAAGCCACTTGTCGAGATCGGAGGCAAGCCGATGATTGTCCACCACCTGGAAAAATTGAGCGCTGCGGGCTTTACCGAAGCAGTAATAAACCTCGGTCACCTAGGAAGCAAAATGCCCGAGGCCCTGGGAGATGGCGCATCATGGGGCATGAACATCGCCTATTCTGACGAAGGGCCCGATCCACTTGAAACTGGAGGCGGCATAGCCAAAGCTCTTCCTCTTTTGGGAGAGGATACGTTCCTAGTAGTCAATGGCGACGTCTGGTGCGATATGGACTTCGCCGCAATCCCCAAGGAACTGCCTCCCAAAGATGATGCCATACTGTATCTCGTTCCGAGGCCTGCATGGCGAGATCGAGGAGATTTTTCTCTCACCGCTGAAGGTCGAGTAGTTGAAGACGAGGATCCCCAGTTTCTCTACGCCGGCATTGCGCTTTACCACCCCAGAATTCTGGACGGTGCCAAGGTCGAAAAATTCTCGATCGTGCCTCGCCTTAGGGCAGCCATCAAGGGAAACCGCGTAGGCGGAGCCCTTCATACGGGCAACTGGGACGACGTTGGTACGCCCGAGCGACTGGAAGCCATCCGGGCGAGCGTTGGCTAGGGAGTAGCGTTGGCGTCCTTGCCTTCGGAAATCCGTTTCAGCATTTTTTCCCTTAGGGAAGGAGCCTCGGGTGGACCGAAGGTTTCGACGACGTAGGCAATCACGTCTTTGAATTGTTGATTACTCATGCCGTTGACGGCGGCGGACATCGACTTTCCGCCCAAGTCGGCGAGGTTGCTGCCACGATCGCCGGAGCGAAACTTCTTCATTTGATCGAAAAAGTACCATCCCTCTAATCGCGTGAGGGAAGGTGAGAGGGTTTCCCGCTTCCCCGCAGCCTTTTCGCCGTGACAGGATGCGCAGCGGGAAGCGTATAGCTTCGCCCCCGCTTCCAAGTCACCCTTCACTGTTCGGATGGCTGGAAGAGGTCTCTGTTGGGAAAACCAATTTGCGGCCAAGGCCATTTCATAATCGTTGCGAATTTTCTTCACTGCCGAGCCCATTAGGTATTCCGAACGGTTGTCCGAATCTCGTCCGCGTACACCCGAATGAAATTTCTGTATTTGGTCCAGCAAGTACCAGTTGTCCATGCCGTGCAGAATGGGACCACGCTGCGCCTCCTGCGTGCTGTGGCATAGGGTGCACTCGGCCACGATTGCTTCCGGTCGCCGCGAGTTATCCGAGTTTGAGCTTTCCCAAGAGTCAGTTTGGCAACCTGTGAGTGCCACCCAAAAGACGATGGCCCAAAGCCCAAGTTTGCAATCGAAGATTTCCTTCACGACCCACAATCTAGTCCACTGTTCGTTTCCGACAAGCGTGAATGATCCCCTTTCTTCTTCACTCTCCTGCCTCAATGTGTAAAAGATTACCGAGAAATGGCTGAAGTCAAATTAGATTCCGTTAGTAAAGTCTATCCGAATAAGGTCAAGGCGGTGGACGACTTTAATCTAACCGCCCACGACGGTGAGTTCCTCGTTTTGGTTGGTCCCTCGGGTTGCGGAAAGACAACGACTCTTCGAATGATCGCCGGATTAGAGGAGATCACCTCAGGTTCTCTTCGAATCGGGGGAAAGCTGGCAAACGACTTGGAACCAAAGGACCGAAGCGTCGCCATGGTATTCCAAAACTACGCCCTGTATCCTCACATGAAGGTCTTCGACAACATGGCGTTCGGTCTGCGAGCCAGAAAGACTTCCGAATCGGAAGTGAAGGTACGAGTACTGGAAGTCGCCGAGAAACTGGGGTTGAACGAATTACTCGACCGAAAACCGGCCGCTCTCTCAGGCGGCCAACGCCAAAGAGTCGCCTTTGGACGAGCCATTGCCCGAAGGCCCGCGGTATTTCTCATGGACGAGCCATTGAGCAACCTCGATGCCCGTCTCCGAGTTACCATGCGACGAGAACTCGCCATCCTGCACCGTGAACTGGGCACCACCACGATTTACGTCACCCACGATCAAGTCGAGGCCATGACACTCGGCGACCGCGTCTGCGTTATGAATGAGGGCGTAATCCGCCAAGTCGGCACGCCGAAGGAGGTCTATGACCATCCGGTCGATCGATTTGTCGGCGAATTCCTGGGCTCGCCATCCATGAACTTCCTTGAGGGCGAAAAAACGGACAGGGACGTCGATTCGTGCTTCGCCACAGGTGATTTCGTTCTACCCCTGAGGCAACACTTGAAGAAGGTTCCATCCGGTAAAACCATACTTGGAGCAAGGCCCGAAGATTTCAGTCTGGCTTCGAGCGAAAACATGGATTCCCGCGATGGTTTGCTGGAAGGAACGCTGGAAGTGCTTGAGGACGTCGGCGAGGCTCGCTTGCTGCACATTCGCGTAACCGATAGTCTGCTGGTGGCAAAGGTGACGGAACGGCCGGATTTGGAAGTCGGTTCCAAGGTCAGCCTGACCGTAGATTCCGAACGGTGTCACCTATTCGACCCGGATACCGGGAAAAACCTCTCAGTGTAGGGTCAGTTCGGCCAAGGCCGTTCTCATCTTCCGGTAAAAGACGGCGAACAAGGCGACGACCGGAACCAAAGTAAAAGTGGCGGCCGCCATGGCGACGGCTTCGGGAATACGGTGGCTGGAATCGCGCAACTTGGCCAGTCCCAGGGGTAAGGTTTGGTTGGCATCGGAAAGCAGAAGCAAGGGAAACAAGTGTTCCTGCCACGCCAGAATGAAGTGGATCAACCCATAGGTTATGAGGGCTGGTGCCACCAGCGGGAGGATGGCGAGAAAGGTTCGGGGCAGGGATGCTCCCTCCATCCTTGCCAGATCGATCAATTCGTTCGGAATTCGGCTAAAGATCTGGGTGAAGAACACGATGCCTAGTCCGCTGGCAATGCCGGGCAATATCACTGCCCATCGGCTTCCATTTAGCTCCAGCCAAGTCAACCACTCGAAAAGAGGGATGGCCAAGGCCTGTTTCGGTACCAGAATGACCAATACGGCCAAGAGGAACAAGGCTCCCTTGAAACGGAAATTCAGTTTGGCGAACGCGAATCCGGCGCAGGCTGTAACGGCAGTGGCAAACAGGGCCTGCACACAGGAGATGAAAACGGAATTGAGAAAGAAGCTGGTGAAATCGAGATACTTCTCCGAAAACAGATCGGCGAAGGCATCCCGTTCGTAGTCGGCGGGAAACAGGAGCAAGGGTTGATAGATTTCCTTGTTGGTCTTGAACGCGGAAAGAAACATCCACAGAAAGGGGTACGAAAAGACCAGCCCCGCCAACAAGGAGACGAGTACGGCGGGAGAAAAGTATTTTGAAGAACTGGAATTCATATACGTGACAGTCGATTTCGACCGAACAAGACGAGAAACAGAACGAGTGCGGTAATGGGCACTACCAGTAAGCTCATGGCGGCGGCGGCGGGAAAGTCGAACTGCCCGGAACCTCCCGGGAAGGCAACTTGATACAAGTAGGTGACCAGCAGGAGGCCTGAGTCAAGAATCCCGCCCGATCCTCCGAGCAGGTTGTACGCTCCCGAAAAGGAGGCAAAACCGTCGATGACAAGGAACACGGCGGCGAATACCGCCACGTGACGGACGGCGGGAAAGGTAATGGTTCTTAGCACCCGCCATGCACTGGCTCCCTCCACCCTAGCCGCCTCGTAATAGGCCTGGGGTATGGCCTCCATGCCGCAAAGGAAGAACAGAACGATGAACCCAGTCCATCGCCATATTGCCTGCAGAACGAGGGCGGGCAACACGAAGGAAGGATCCAGCAGCCAGTTTATCGGCTCGAAGCCCATAGGTACGACGATCCACTGGTTTAGCGCCCCCTCTCGCCCGTGAAAAAATAGTTGAAAGAGCGTGGCCAACACTCCCGAGAGGCAAAGCCCAGGAAGGAGGAGCAGAAAACTCAGGACAGGCCGAATGCGCCTCGGAACTTGCCGTAGGAAATGGGCAAGAAAGAAAGCAAGGGGAAGCGCGATGGAAATCGTGGCCAAGACGTAGAGGGCAGTGTTTCCGAGAGCCTTGTGAAACTTCGGGTCTCCGAGAACATAAGAAAAGTTGCCGAAGCCAACATACTTCTCAACCGGTTCATTCGCGGCTTCCTCTTCAGGTTCCCAGGAAACGTTGAGCCAATCCGTGGAACCCGAGGTTGTCAAGCCCCCGCCCTCCCCTCCTTGCGGTGCGGCATCCTCGCGGTAGTCGGGAACGTAATCAGGGTGTTGCAGGGCCAGGTCGACGCTCAGACCGAGAGGCACCGCCCAGAACAAGAGCAAGAGACCGAAGAAAGGCCCAAGGAAAAGTAGAAGAGAACTAAGCCCTGTACGATGCGTTTGCAAAATACCGGGAAATCGAGGCCGCTTACCTCCGGTTGCCGTCCTTGGACTCGATGGCGTCCCGGTACTCCTCCAGTGCCTTGCGGGCCTCGAGAGCTTGGAACATGATGGCCCCGAAGTAGTTTTCCTGCATGAGGAAGATCGCCTGCGGACGCTTGGGCGTTACGTTCACGGGAGGAATTTCCTTCTCCAGCTCGATCAGCAGTTTGCCCATGGACTGGTCGAAGTACTCGTGCTTTTTCAGGAGGCGCTTGTCCTTCCAAGCCGGCTTGTACGCGGGAAAACTGTTCCCCTGCAGGAAACGTTCGGCGTTGGCGTCGGGATCCTTCATTACGAAATCGATGAACTCCCATGCCGCGTCCTGTTTCTTGCTGCCCTTGCAAATCATGAGACCTTGACCGGCGAAAGTCGCGGTTCGGGGACCCAGTTTGCCCTTTTCGTCCTTCCATGCGGGAAGCGGAAGCATGCCCCACATTCCCTTCATGTCGGGGGCGAACTGCTGAAACAGGTCGAGCCCGTACCAGTCGGCCCCGGGAACGCAGAGCACCTCGCCCGTCTCCAAGTCACCACTGAAAAAGACGGGGTCGAAAATGGTACCTCGGTCGGGCAATACCGTGATCTGCCTCTCCGAGAGATCCGAGAATTTTTCCAGCAATTCCACCGCCAGCTCGAAATCCGGAAGCAGTTTTCCTTTGGCGTCGAAAAGGTCGCTCCCACGCTGTCTAAGCAACACGTCGAAAAGCGTGCCGTCTATCGCCATGAGGCGCTGACCGTGCTTTTTTTGGAGATCCTCCCCCACTTTCTCCACTCCCTCCCAGGTCGCCAAGTCGTCCGGGTTCACCCCGAGCTCCTTGAACTTGTCCTTGCGGTAGTAGAGCACCATGGCGCTCAAGGATTGAGGAACACCCAACAACTGCCCCTTGTAGGTGAACACTTCCAGTCGCCTCGAATGGAGGGTCTTGTCCAAGCCCGACTTCTTTACCTGTTTAGTCAGGTCGACGAAGGGGGACTTGGAGCCGAGGAACACACCAAAGAAAGTTTCGTCCAGTTGCACGAGGTCGGGTATCCCCTTGCCCGTCCGAAAGGCCACGCCCAGCTTGTCCGGCATTTCCCGAAATCCGTAGGCGCTCACCGACACGGTCAGGGCCTTCTTGGTCTTCTTGCGGTAGAGTTCCGCCATCTTTTCATAATAGACCTGATCCTGATGGGAACTGATCCACATCTCAAGCGACTCGGCCCAGAGTCCGACTTGCATGAACGACAAAGCCACGGCAGCTACTAAAATTCTTTTAGCGAAGGTCAAATACATCATTTAATGGTTTTAAGGGGGTGTAACATTTCCCATATAGCGCAAAAAGTAATCTTCAATCAAGTTTCTAGATAAGGATAACCCAAGAAAGATTGTGGCGCATTTAAGGGTATTTTCTCTCGCTCTTTAATCCAGTGCTTTGCAAATATAGATGAATGCAAAGCAAGTTAATCCTCCTAACTTTTTCAACTAGCTTCCTCTGGATTGCATCAGCATCAGCCAAGGATGGAAAAGTCGGCCCCACGATCAAGGGAGTCGAGCACATGGTCTACAAGGAAGCGAGTAGATCGAAGTTGGTTCTGAATGTGTTTTATCCCGAGGGGCATGATGCGAAGAAGGACAAGCGGCCCGCGATCGTATTCTTCTTCGGTGGCGGTTGGAGTGGCGGCAACCCCGCCCAGTTCGCGCCGCATTGTGAATACCTCGCTTCTCGTGGCATGGTCGCCATGAGCGCCGACTATCGGGTGAGATCCCG
Organism: uncultured Opitutia bacterium; assembly: GCA_937893275.1. GTDB lineage: Bacteria > Verrucomicrobiota > Verrucomicrobiia > Opitutales > Seribacteraceae. The sequence continues at coordinate 6,638 of CALBIN010000212.1, forward strand.
ACAAGGCACGCCACCCTTCGAGTGCGTGAAGGACGGAAAGTCGGCCGTTCGCTGGATTCGCCAAAACGCGACGAAACTGGGGATCGATCCGGAACGTCTGGCCGCGGGCGGAGGTTCCGCCGGCGGTCACGTGGCCGCGGCCACGGCCACGGTGCCAGGACTGGAGGAGGAGGGCGAAGACCTTTCGGTATCTTCCAAGCCTAGTGCTCTTGTTCTCTTTAATCC
>CALBIN010000213.1 GCA_937893275.1 uncultured Opitutia bacterium
TGTCTTCAACAGCTTACGGCGAAAGATGCCATGGTTCGTCATGTCCTTGGTCTGGGGGTTCCCTCTGTCCGGTCAGGAGGGGTTGCATAACCGAATTGACGACTTGATTAGATTGAAGGTCGGCGACGTACCTTTTTCCAAAACCGCGGATGACGCGTCTTTCCTTCGGCGTGTCACGCTAGATCTGACGGGGAATATACCAACTGCAGCTGAGGTGAACACTTTCCTGGCGGACAAGTCCGCTGGCAAACGAACAAAGTTGTTGGATCGCTTGATCTCTGGCGAATCATTCGCTGCCTACTGGACTGAACGGTTGAACGTGATGTTCCTGGAACGCCTCGATGAAGGCAAAGTGACACAAAAGGAATGGGATGATTTCATGAAGGAAACTCTTCGTGGAAAACCGTTATGGGATGACATGATTCGCCAGATGATCGAGGCCAATGGGCAAGGTGCATCGCGAGCGGCGATGAAGTTTCTCGGAAAGGCCGACCACCATGCAATGACTGAGGACATCGCTCGCCTTCTCCTCGGGATGGACCTGACCTGCGCCAAGTGTCACGATCATCCCTCGGTCAAGGAATGGAAGCAGGCCCATTATTGGGGGTTGTTCGCCTATCTAAACCAAACCAAGCAGGCTACGGCCAAAACGGAGAACAAGGTCTACCTTGTGGAAGGGCTCTCTAGCAAGAAGGTCGATTTCGAGTCGGTCTTCGATTTGGTGAAAATGAGCACAGGGCCCAAACTGCCTGCTGGTGAGGAAGTGGTGATTCCCCAGTTCGAGAAGGGTGAGGAATACGATAAGCCGGCGGCCGATGGCCTACCAGCTGTCCCCAAGTTTCGTCCGCGTGAACTCCTTGCAACCGACTTGACCTCAAAGGACAACGAACTTTTTGCCCGTAACAGTGCGAACCGTATATGGTTTTTGCTCATGGGTCGGGGTTTGTCCCATCCGTTGGACGAAATGCATTCCAAGAACCCTCCTTCGCACCCCAAGCTTTTGGATTTGCTGGCCCACGAATTCGTTTCCCATGGCTTCGACCTTAAATGGTTGCTTCGCGAAATCATGCTGAGCGAGACCTACCAACGAAGCAGTCGACTACCGGAAGGCGTGACGAAGGTCGAGCCGGCCAGTTGTCGGGTGACCTCACCGAAGGGCTTAACCCCCGAGCAATTACTGCGAGCCGTCTTGCGGGCCACTGGGAATACGGCTCATGCAAGGACCCTGAAGGTCGACCCTGAAGCCGAAAAATTCGACCGCAAGGGATATTTCACCGGTAGTAACGTCGGGCTCCCGCCATCCTGGGCAGAGATGGAGGCGATATTCATTCAAACCTTTGCCCAACCTCCCGGCGTGGCCGAGGTCGATTTTAGCCCTGGCGTCAATCAGTCTCTTTTCCTCATGAACGACCGCTTGATCCAACATTGGCTGAAACCTCGGGCTGGAAACCTGATCGATCGTTTGAGCAAAATGGATGCTCCCGATGCCATGGCCAAGGAAATGTATCTTGCGGTATTATCGCGCCTTCCGGAAAAAGAGGAGGCAGTCTGGATCGCCGATTATCTTGCCCGGAATGAACCAAGACGAACCGCGGCCTTGGGCGACTTAGCTTGGGCCTTGTTGAACTCCGCCGAATTCATGTTCAATCATTGATGCCTGCGACAATACATCGCTCTGCATGCGGCCAAGCCGTCCATGACGTCACGAGGCGCCGAATGCTTGGCGCCTTGGGAGGGTTAGCGGGTTTTGGTAGTCTGCTCCATCCCTCCATCGCGAAGCAGATCAAGGAAAGGCAAAAGCAAGTCTGCCTCATCTGGTTGGATGGCGGCATAAGTCAGTATGAAAGCTGGCACCCTTTGCCGGAGAGCAAGTTCGCGGGCCCGTTTCGCAGCATAAAGACCAGCATCCCCGGCATTCATTTCAGCGAACTGATGCCCAATACCGCGAAGATCGCCCACAAGATATCTGTCATTCGGACCATGGCGACCAAGGATCCGAATCATTCCACAGGCGTTCCACGTATGCAAAGAGGAGATCCCTTGGATCGTGGCGTGGACTACCCCTATCTCGGTTCGGCTGTGGCTAAATTGCTCGGTCCCGCCGATCCGGAACTGCCTCCCTACGTATGGATCAAACCGGGCAACGGAGGATTCATTCATCGGGAGGCTGGTTTCCTTGACGCCCGTTACGGTGCCTTGGCCTTGGGCGATGGTCGACCACCGGTCCATATCCATCGACCGGAGGGCGTTTCTTCCGAACTCGACGCGGCCCGCAATGCCCTGCGTCAAAAGGCTAACGAGCGTTTCCGGGCTTATCGCAACACCTCTGATGTCAACGCCTACGAGACGAGCTACGACATGGCTCGGAAGTTGATGGCCCGGAAGGAGATCTTTGACGACGAAAAGCTCGATCCCAAGGACCGCGAACGGTATGGGTTGCATCCCTTGGGAAGACATGTATTGCAAGCCCGCCAGTTGCTGGAGGCTGGCGTTCGCTTCGTCAAGGTGAACAGCTACCACTGGGACACCCACGGCGACAATTTCAACATGTCCCAACGCCTTGTTCCTCAGGCGGACCAACCATTCGCTGCCCTGATCAATGATCTCGACGATCGCGGCATGCTGGATAACACCTTGGTCGTCATGATGAGCGAGTTCGGACGCACCCCGCTGATCAACTCACGCCTTGGCCGCGACCACTGGCCCGACTGTTGGAGCATCGCCTTGGCGGGATGCGGGATAAAACGTGGGGCCATCATCGGGGATACCACCAAGGACGGTGCCTTCGTAAATGGCGAAGGCTACGACGTGGGACATCTCTTCCACACCATATTCAGCGTACTCGGTATCCAGTCGCATCGCCAAAAGTATCGTCACAAGGGTCAGAAACTGGCCATTGCCCACGATGACTGCGAACCAATCAAGGAGGTCATGCTGTGAGCGTTGCTCCGATCGACGTGACCAAGGCCTGGCCGTCCCGCGAACTGGAGCACAGTCGGCAGTTGTTTCGGGCCCAGTTCAGTTCCGACGGACATTGGATTGCAGCTGGCGGACAGGACAAGCTGGTTCATTTGTGGGAACTGGAGAAAGATGGAAAGAAGGCGCTCAAAGGGCATGATACCTGGGTGTCCTCGCTCGTCTTCCATCCCAAGGAAAAGAAATTGTTCACCGCGGATTACCTCGGCGTAATTCATTGCTGGGTCTACGAAAAAAGCGACAAGCCGCTATGGACCATTGCCGAGGCGGACCGCGATAACGTGCGGGCCTTGGTCGTCACTGCCGACGGCAAGCACTTGATCACCGCGGGCGATGATGCCGTGATCAAGGTATGGAAAACCAGCGACGGGAAACTGGTGACCGAGCTCAAGGGGCATGAGGAATGCATATTCAGCCTCGCTCTCTCCCCGGATGGCAAGCATCTCGTCAGCGGAGATCTCTTCGGGGTAGTGCGCCAGTGGAGCGTCGGCGCATGGAAACAGGTGCGCGAACTCGACGCCAAATTACTGCATACTCGAAAGGAAAACTTCATCGCCGACGTAGGTGGCGTCCGCAGCTTAGCCTTCAGTTCCGATGGTACACTACTAGCCGTGGGCGGCATGAAGGAGGCCAAGAGCAACGCCTTTTGCCCAGGAAAGCCCACTGTCCTGATTTTCGATTGGGATACTGGAAAAGTGAAGAACGAGCTGAGTATTAAGGGAAAGAGCGACGGACCGTTCAATGCCTTGCGTTTCCTCGAGGACGGCACCTTGGCCGGCCATACCGAAATCCTTCACTCCGGCTCCGAGCTGACCTTTTGGAAGGTGGATCAACCCGAGCCGTTGCATTCCATCAAGAACGGTTCCGGATATGACCTCAGTTTGCATCCCGACAAGCGCCAATTGCTCGTCCCGACCTACGTAACGGGTGGTAGCAGCGGAAACGGGGGTAGGGGCAAAACGCCTGAGAATTACCTGACCAACACTACGGTATTGCGAATCTTCAGTTTGTTCGCGAAACCCGGGGAAAAAAAAGTCGAAAAAAAGTAATCGAGCCCAAGGAGCACTTGTTCTTGCCCTCGAAAATTCTCCCTTCAGCATCCCCACCATGTGCAAAACCTTTTCTCTTTCCCTTGTCGCCTTGCTTGTCTGCGGGCCCCTGCTTTCGGCCAAGCCCAATATAGTGGTTTTCCTGACCGACGATCAAGGCTGGGGCGACCTCAGCTTGAATGGCAACATCGACCTG
>CALBIN010000214.1 GCA_937893275.1 uncultured Opitutia bacterium
GCCAAACCCGCCGGCCCCTTCGCTCAGCAGACCATCGATCTCGGGGTGGTCGTTTCCGACGTCAAGAAGTCCCTCGCCTTCTACAAGGGTGTGGTCGGCTTCACCGAAGTGGAAGGCTTCAAGGTGGCGGGAGACTTCCCCAAGAAAGTCGGTCTCACCGACGGCGCAGCGCTCGACATTCACGTCCTGGTTCTCGGCGAAGACAAAACCGCTACTAAGCTCAAGTTAATGCAGGTAAAGAGCGAAAAGCCAGCCCGCGTCATCAAGCAGCGCCACATCCACGCCACCACCGGATTTTCTTACGTCAGCATCTTCGTAACCGATGTCGATGCCGTTCTCGAGCGGGCCAAGGCCGCGGGGCACAAGCCCTACGCCCAAAGCCCGCAGCGACTCCCCGAGGGTCTCCCGCAGGATGTCTGCCTACTCATGCTGAAGGATCCCGACGGCAACTTCGTGGAAATCATCGGTCCCCTCACAAAGAAGCTGCAAAAGGCCAAGTGACTCTTCCTCGCGGGCTCCCTTTCGCCCTCCTACCCGGTCTTATCATCGGGATGACCCTAACGGGCAAGGAACCTAAAGCGCGAAACGAGATTCGCGTCGACTTCGACGCCCATCCCGAGGGTGCCTACGAGATGCGGATATTCCGCAAGGACTGGGCAAATGCCTTCCTTGGAAGCTTCCAAAAACGAGCCTACATAGAGTTTGAACCTAAGGGAAAAAGCCTTCGCGTAGCTTATTCGAGAGGTTCCCTCGGTCCCAATGAAGGCGGGGGTCAATTTCGCGAGCGACTCGCCCCACGAAAAGCCTATAGTCTGACCTACAGCGTACTTTTCGAGAAGGGTTTTGACTTCCGCCGTGGCGGCAAGCTCCCCGGGCTCGCCGGTGGAAAGGCCAACACCGGAGGCAAGAAACCCACCGGCGACGGCTGGTCCGCGCGCTACATGTGGGGCGAAGGAGGCAACCTCTCCCTCTACCTCTACCACTTCGACCAAAAGACCGACTACGGCGACCGCATCGAACTAAAAGCCAAGGCCATCCCCGGCCATTGGCTCCAGCTCGAACAAGTGGTAACAGTCAACGGATCCGGCAAAGAGAACGGAAGCATCCGCGTCCGGATAGACGGCCGGCTCGCCCTAGACCAAAAGAGGTTGCGCCTCCGCGGCAAAGTCGCTCCGGAAGTCGCCCTCGTCGATCAGTTCCTCTTCTCCACTTTCCACGGCGGTGGAACCAGAGATTGGGCCCCCCGCCGTGATTCCCACGCTCGCTTCGACGACTTCGTCCTAAGTCCGCGCCCCTAACCTTTGAAACTTCCTGTCCCACTAACTATCAAATCCATTGAAGCTAAAAGCTAGTTTCCTACTTCTCTTGATGCTCCTGCCAGGAGCTAGGATGAAGGCGGTCGAGGAGGCCCGCCTGTGGGTCTACGCCACGGCCAACTTCCAAGTGGATGCAAGCACAGACAAATTGCTCGCCCTGCTGAAGCGGGCCAAGACCGCGGGCTACGACGGGGCCGTGGTGACGGACTACAAGTTCGGCCAAATCGACGGTCGGATAGACCGCTACTACCGCAACCTCGAGCGCACCCGGACGACGGCCCAAAAACTCGGCATGGAGCTGATCCCATGCGTCATGCCGATCGGGTACTCGAACAGTATTTTACAGAACAACCCGAACCTTGCGGCGGGACTGCCCGTGAAAGATTGCCCGTTCGTGGTGCGGGGCGGCGTGGCCCGAGTGGTGGATGGTGGCAATCTGTTGCCGGGCGGCGGTTTCGAGCAGGCGGGGCGGCATGGCCCCGAGGGCTGGTCGTGGGTGGATGGTTTCGGCCAGTCGACCCACCTCGACCGAACGACCAAGCATGGCGGAGCCTCCGCACTCCGAATGAGCTCCTTTTCGAAAGGCAACGAAGTGGGAAACTGCCGGGTGGTGCGAAACCTCAAGCTGGAGCCATGGCGACAGTACCGCATGACGGCTTGGATCAAAACGAAGGGAGTTCCCAACGTGGGCGACATGAAAGCCATGCCGCTGGCCTCCGGGGGCTTGGCCCTGAATCACATGACCCTCGGGGTGAAGCCCACTCAGGACTGGACCCGCCACCAAATCACCTTCAACTCGCAGGATAGAACGGAGGTCAAGTTGTACCTCGGCATATGGTCGGGACAGGCGGGCACGATCTGGATAGACGACCTCGACCTACGCCAAGTGGGCGGAGTGAACCTGTTGCGTCGACCTGGCTGCCCGCTCAGCGTACGGAGCGAGGACGGCAAGATCGAGTACCTCGAGGGACGCGACTTCGAGAAGTGGACGGATCCGAAGATGGGAAGTGTGCCGTGGGCGGGGGAATACGGAGTCTCGCAAGCAGACCCGCCCATTCGATTGACCAAGAACTCGCGCCTGCGCGAAGGCCAGCGCCTACGGGTCTCCTTCCACCACACCGCGATCATCTACGACGGACAAGTGTCCTGCTGCCTCTTGGAAAAGGAGCTCTTCACCCACCTCAGTCGGCAGGTCGAGCTACTGGACAAGTATTTCAAGCCAAGTCGCTACTTCATGCAGCACGACGAGCTGCGAGTGGCGGGCCATTGCCAGCTTTGCCGCTCAACCGGCAAAACCGGCGGACAATTGCTGGCCGACAACGCCCGCCGTTGCGTCGCCACCATCCGGGAGGTCAACCCGAAGGCCGAGATCCTCGTCTGGTCGGACATGTTCGATCCCCACCACAATGCCCGGGCCAACTACTATCTCGTGAATGGCACCCTCGCGAATTCGTGGGAGGGGCTGGACAAGTCGGTCGTGGTGATGAACTGGAACCGAGGGAAGTCCGCTCGCTCCCTCCAATGGTTCGCCGGGCGTGGCCACCGACAGCTCATCGCGGGATACTACGACGGCAACCCCAGGGCCAACTACCGCAGGTGGCAGGAAGGAGCCAAGGGCGTCAACGGCGTGCTCGGCTACATGTACACCACCTGGCGCAACCGCTACGACGACCTCGAGACCTTCGCCAAGCTGGTGCGGGCTGGCCAAAGGTAGGAACCCGATCAACACCTCCACCCTTTGTCAATGCGAGGACGACGCGACAATCCAGCAGACGCTTGGGCAGCCTCTTGAACGTTCTCCACGGAGCCTGTACCATCCCATACTGGATTGCCACGCCACTCTGTGGCTCGCAATGACAGCGTTGTGGGCAAGACATCGCCAAACCATGACGTCCTCCACACGCCCATCCCATTCCCACCCTGTCGTTGCGAGGAAGGGGCCAAAGCCCAGCCCCGGCATTTCTTAGTCTCCTTGCATTCCTTCATGGACAAGACGAAGCGAAGGCGCGAAGGTGACACCTTCTTCAACCCGCTCCAAACTATGAATATTCCCTCTTCTTTTCTTTTCCTCGCGCTGTCGTTTTTCGTGGGACTTCTCCCCTTCCCCGCCTTCGCCAAGTACGAGACCAAGCCGCTGAGCGAGGAGCAGGCCAAGGCCCACAAGCTGGACGTCAAGTTCTACAAAAAGGGGACGGAGGTGGACAGCATACTGATCGCCACCTCGGGCAAGGTGTCAGACTATGCCCACGCGGAGACGGCCTACCTGTTCGGGAAGATGATGAAAAGCATCAGCCCCGAGGTGGCTGAGCGCATACGCAAGCGCAGGTTGCTCTGCATATTGGTCGGACATGACGAACTGACCTCCCAGCTACCCCAGTTCCGTAGCGACAAGACGGGCAAGGAACTGGATTTTTATAATTGGCGTGCGCGCGGCTTCCTGCGATGGTTCGGGCAGCGACCAGTGGTGCTTTTCTCGGAAGAGGACGTAATGGAATACGAGGGCGGTATGCGCCTGGAAAGTATCCTTATTCACGAGTTCGGCCACGTAGTCCACGGGGCGGGCTTCGACAAGGACCAACAGGAGCGCCTGACCGCGGCCTTCAAGAAATCCCACGAACTCGGCATCTGGAACGACGGGCGGGCCGCCCAGCGCTTCCGCCGGGTGAAGGGCGACAAAAAAGTTTCCCTGCTGGGCGCCTTGAAAAAAGCTTTCCCCGAGGAATCGCCGGAATTGCTAAAGAAGTGCCTCGATGGGGGCGACGTGCTAGTCAACGGCAAGCCGACCAACGCCAAGGTGAAGGTAAATGGCGAAGACAAGGTGCGGATCGTCTTCGGCGGCCCCAAGCGCTGCTACGCCTCGCGCAACCGTTCCGAGTACTGGGCGGAAGGTTTCCAGACTTGGTACGACACCAACCGCCTGCACGACCACGACCACAACCACGTAAACACCCGCAAGCAGTTGAAGGGATACGACTTGGCCCTCGCCGAGCTCTGCGAGGAAGTGATGGGGGACAAGGAGTGGCGCTTCGTCTCGCCCCGCGAGCGGACGGGCAAGGACCACCTCAAGGGCTACGACCCCAAGAAGGCGCCCGTGACCACGCAACTTCCTCACATCAAGATCGCCGCCAACGACTATTACGACAAGTACTGGAAAGTCTTCTGGCAACGCCTCTACGACAAGCATGACCTGCCCTCCCCCCATACCCGAAGCCTCTTCAACGGGAAAGACCTGACGGGTTGGAAAGTAGACGTCCCTCACCTAGACAAGCACCCCGACGGCAAGGTGCCCTTCGTGGCCCGCGACGGTATGTTGGTGAGTCTCGGTTCCCCGGGCGGCCACTTGGTGCACGACGAAATCAACCGGAACTACCGACTAGAGGTGGAGTACCGCTTCGCGAGCAAGCCGGGCAATTGCGGTGTACTGGTGCACTCTTCCAAGCCACGGGCTCTCTACAAGATGTTTCCGAAGTCGATCGAGGTGCAGATGAACCACCGACACGCGGGCGACTTCTGGTGCATCGTAGAGGACATCACCGTGCCCGACATGGTGAAGCGCCGCGGTCCAGAGAAGAACTGGGGGATCACCGAGGGCAAGGCGCGCCGCATCCAGAACCTGACCGACGACTCCGAGAAGGAGCCCGGCGAATGGAACCGCATGGTGATCGAGTGCCTCGAGGACCAAGTCAAGGTATGGGTCAACGGCGACTTCGTGAATCACGGCTCCAAGTGCACCGCCAAGAAGGGCAAAGTCGCGATACAGGCGGAAGGCTCCGAGGTGGAGTTCCGCAAGTTCGACCTCACGCCGATCAACGCGTTGACGGAGTGATTCGCTTTCGAAGCTGCGTGCCGCCAAGGGCAGACCGAGTCGGCGGCAGGAGGCAGTCGGCTTGATAAATGGGAGCCGGCCAATTCTTTCCTCCGGAAAAACCTTTTTCAGGAAGGTGATCTAGCATTGCCTTGCAAGATTCATGGCTTGATACCTTATGCATGAAAAGCCTCAAAATTGATTTCCTTTCCACTGTAGTCTTGCTAGGACTACCCCTTATTTTCAGCGGATGCGGGTCTTCTGAAAACTCGCAGACAGAGAAAACGGAGTTGGCCGACAAAACGGAAAATTCGGGTGAGACTGATCAGACGGACAAAGCCGAAAATCAGAAAGAAGGAGAAGAACCGGAGGAGATCGACCTTGGTAAAGAGGAGCCTGTCGATCAGTTCCCGTTTCTTTTAAAGCCCAACCCGATTGACGATTTCACATGGGAGGTGAGTGGAAATCTCGTCACGATCATTAAGTGCAAGGCAAGTGGGAAGGTGGTCTTACCCAAGGTTATTGCGGGGTTTCCCGTTGGTCGAATTGGATCGTTGGTTTCCGACGCCAACACCCTCCCGCGACAATTCAGAGAAGGCAATGCCATTCCCGACGGCGTAACGGCCCTAGTGATTCCGGATAGCCTAAAGAGTATTGGAGACGGGGCGTTTTACGGATGCAAAAGCCTAACGCGCCTAAAGATTCCCGATGAGGTGACAAGCGTTGGCAAGTATGCTTTTTACGGCTGTGAAAACCTAAGGAACGTGACCTATGGCACCAAGCTCACCAGTATTGGGGATGGCGCATTCTATAGCTGTTCGCGACTAACTGAACCGACACTACCGGATAGTCTCACCTCCATCGGGAAGAAAGCGTTTGAACATTGCAGCAGCTTCACGGGCATCACCATACCTATTGCCGTAAACAGTATTGCCAATTCAGCCTTCAACGGTTGCCCCCGTCTGGCAAGCATCTCGGTGTCTGAAAAGAACCCCACCTTCTCAAGCGAGGAGGGGGTGCTGCTGAACAAGGCCAAGCAATGGGTGCTGAGATGCCCCCAAGGGAAGGACGGAGCTTATGAAGTTCCGGCAAGCGTTACCCACATAAGAGATGCCGCCTTTTTGGGGTGTGGCGGGCTTACCTCCGTCACCATGCCCGAAGGAACCATCGCTATCGGGAATTATGCCTTTCGCGAATGTTCAGCGTTGGACACCATTTCCATCCCACAGAGCGTCACGACCATCGGATCCTTTGCCTTTGCTTCCTGCTCAAAACTTATGACTGTGAGAATTCCCGAGGGTGTCCCGAGCATCGGCAGCTTTGTCTTCCATCATTGCAAAAGCCTAAATCGAGTCGAAATCCATGACAAGGTGACCAGCATCGGCAATGGCGCCTTTCACGGTTGCGCCAGCC
>CALBIN010000215.1 GCA_937893275.1 uncultured Opitutia bacterium
GCCTGCTCCATGGGTGAATGCAGACGATTATGCTGTCGCTCGTCTGTACGCCGAACACGAGTTGAAGGAAGACCTTAGCCTCTTCGGACGAATCGAAAACCTGTTCGAGGCGGAATACGAAGAGGTAGACGGTTACCCCGCCTTGGGCATCGGGGCGTTTGGCGGATTGCGTTATTTGTTCTGACCCGAGCAGTCTGGGCAAAGCCCATATACTATGAATTCGCCCCCTGTTGCTACGAATCCGGGAGGTAGGTCGAATTCAGGCAATTCATCCGTTTGAGGGAGGTCTAGGGCAAAAAGCTTGTCGCAACTGCGACAAGTGAAATGCGTCTTGTCTTGACCGTCTACCCATTCGTAGCGAGTGGGTTGTCCGGGGTAGTCAACGCCCACTACCACCGAATCGTCGGCAAGAGCTTTCACATGCCTGTAGGTTGTGGCCAGACCGAGATTTGAAATCTCTCTCATGGCGGTGGAATGTATTTCCGCCGGAGTCAACGGTCTCTTGGCTTTGCGGATCGTTTCCAATATGAGCGTACCTTGTCGTGTTCTGCGGGCCATGTTCGTCAGTTTTCGTGAGGGGGGCCTTACTTAGGCTCTAGGCTCCTTCTTGCGGGCTTTTTTTGTGAGTCTTTTAAGCTCTTTAACCTCAGGTTTGATCTCGGCTAGAACTTCAGGTTCCATGCGGTCTATGAAGAGAATCCCTTCGAGATGGTCTGTCTCGTGTTGAATGCAACGGGAGAGGAGACCATCGCATTCGAGCGAATGTTCAATACCTTGCAGATCTGAGAAGTGCACTCGCACCCGATCGGCTCGCACGACGTCGCCTCGGATTTCAGGGAACGATAGGCATCCTTCTTCGTAAACCATATCGTCGCCGGGTAATTCCTCGATTTCAGGATTGGCCAAGGCGAGAGGCATGAGCAAATCGGGATTTAGCGGTTTGCCGTCGAAGATGCAAGTCATCGGATATTCCGGATTGTGCGGTATCTCCACTACGCAAAAGCGGAGCGCTTTACTCACTTGCTGAGCAGCTAGACCTATCCCTTCCGCTCCATGCATGGTCTCGACCATGTCTTCGGCCAGTTTGGCGAGTTTCTCGTCAAAGACGGTCACGTCCTTTCCTAACTGCCTGAGGATGGGGTCGTCGTACTGTGTTATGCGAAGGACCATTTTCTTAATGATATTGATCTATGTTGTGCCCCAGAATTGTACAAAGGTCAATTTGCTTAGTCGACGGGAACAAGAGTGAAACTGACTTTTTTTACATAAATGCGTAGTGTTGTGTAAAATCCGTTTGCTTATCGACATGTTTGTCTCAAGGTTGCAGACCCGACTTTACTTTACATGAAATTTCGAGGAATTGGGAAATTTGGCAACGCCTTGTGGTTTCCTGTGGCTACTTTGGTTCTACTGCTTGGATTGGCTTCGCCCGTCTATTTCACCTCTATCTCACAAGATACCTTGGAAATGGTGGGTGAGGGGAGTTCTTCCTTGTCGACCCAAGCCGAGCAACAACTACGAGAAAACAACTTGGGGCCGGTGGAAATGATTCTTCCTCTTTTGCCGCCCGACGAGTCTTCGAAATTCAAGTCCGAGGTAGACGAAAGAAAGAAAAATAATCGTGATTTGGAAGTTTCCGGAGGTGGAAGCATTTTCGATTTGTTGACCTTTCGGGAGTATTTCGGCGGTCTCGACGAATACAGCAGAGAGCAAAAGCGTTTTTCCGCTTATTTCGTCTACAACAGGGCGGCTACGCGAGGAGACCTCTGGAAACGGTTGGAGGACAGTAGCTCTAACAAGAACGTCCAGGCGATTTTGGCGAGTATACCAAAGGAAGGTCGCCCTGGCGCGTTTTGGGCCAAAGTCATCAATGAACCGAATCTGAGCAGCTTTCCCGGAACTAAGCTTATTCGATTGGAGAACTTTCGTTTCTTTCCTCAGCGTCGCTTGTTGGTTTCGGTCGCGCTACGATCAAAAACCGAAATTGACGCCAATGCCAGTGAGGCAGAAATTCGCGATGGTTGCTTGGTCGAAGCGCGGCAATCCCTATCTCCCGAAGATTCATTGCCCAGAGGTTTTACCCTAAGGCGCGAAGGACGCGATATGCTTATGGAGGCCAATGCCAGTGTGCTCGGGGCGGCGGATCTCGCTTCTCTCGACTACACGTCGACCCTCTCTCGCATCGGTATCATCAAGGCCGGTCCCACTGAAGACGGTGGCTACGAGGTGATGCTCGGGGGCGTTATCGGTCCGGACGGCAAGCTCGAGGAGCATGGCCGCTGGCTTCCTTATCCGATGCTCGTTCCAATGATGGTGGGAACCGCCATGGCTATCGAAAAGGATTATTTCAGCTCCGATGTAGGTTTCGAACTTGGAAAACTTTCGCAGGGCTTGTTGGCGGGTAACTTGGAAGCGAAAGAAAGATTAAGGGCTTTTTATTGGGCGGCACATCAGTTGGCTCGCAAGCTAAACTTGATTCAGATGGCCGAACTTACGAAGCGCTGCCCCGATTTGACAGGCGTCTTCGATCTCGCGACTCTCATCCGGATGCGGAATCGTCCCCTTTCCGAGGTGGCCGGAAAAATCAAGGCTGCTCGGAGAGAGATTTCCTCCTTGGATCCCGAGGACACAGAGGGAAAAAAAGTTGAGCTCGAAAAACTCTATTCCGAGCGCGAAAAAACAGAGAAACGATTTCAGCGAGAACTTTCCATCGTTTATGCCGCTACTTTGTTGTCGGGAGACCCTTCGGGCGTTCTTTCCTATGTCAAGAGTTTCCCGGTTTATGATGCGGATGGAGACGAAAATGCTACGCTTGCAGCCTTGGATGATATGAAGTTTGCCATGGGGCATGGGGCCGAAGCGTTGAAGTATCTTTTGCAAATGCGTAAACCCCTGCACAATCCGGGTCCGGTTTTGAGTACGATTCAACCCGTGTTTTCAGTTGTCGGTGGCGGAGTTTTGACATGGGTCTCT
>CALBIN010000216.1 GCA_937893275.1 uncultured Opitutia bacterium
GACCCCGGAGCGAATGACCGCTTCCCGGAAAATGTAATTCATCTTTCGATGTAGACGACCCGACCACATTGGTCGCAAAGAGTGAGTTTTTCTTCCACTAGAATGGAGGATACGATGTCGTTCGATACCCGGAGGTTGCAACCCGAGCATTTTTGATCCTCTACGGGGACGACGTAGGGAGGACGCCGAACAACCTTTTTCACGCGTTCGTATTCACGAAGGAATGTGGGATCCATTTCTTCACCGGACGCCTTGATTTCGTTTCCGAGCTCACTGATTTCTTCTTGAAGAAGTTTTTCACGTTCATTGAGTTCCTCCAGTTGCGTTTCCAAAGAGTGAACTCGGTCGGTGTGCTTCCCCTCGGCGATCGCCAATGTGGAACGTGCGTCATCCACTTTCATGAGGGTTTCCAATTGCTCGTCTTCGTTGGCGCTCATTTGCTCTTTCAGCCCTTTTATTTCATTTTCGAGGGCTTGGTATTCTTCTTGTCGCTTAACCTTCAGCTGTTTTGTTTTTTGTTGGGAAACCTTGGTTTCGATAGATGCGATTAGGTTCCCCAAGGTGTTCGCCTTGGTTTCGAGTTCGCGGAGGTCGATTTGAGCGGATGCTATGGTTTCCTTTTCGATCTCGATTTTATTTTTAACCACCTCACGGACTTTTGGCAAATCCCTAAGCTCCGTCTCGACCCCAATTTTTCTTCGGTCTCTGCCATGCAAGAGTAGAAGGGCTTGAAATTCAGGTTCTTCGAGTAGCATGGATTTGAGTAGGGTGGGGGGGAAGAAAGATGACTACCCAACATGAACACCACCTGTCTTTGGGACAAGACAATTTGCGCCCGAGGAGATTGTTAGCGTAATAATTGATCTCCTTTTCTTCTTGCTCCGATGGCACGAGCACTGAAATCCTGTTCACGATGGAAAATGTTAATCCGATCGATTTGGTGGAGGAGGCGATCCTAGACTTTTCTTTGGGTGAAGAAGAGATTGCCGAGAGCAAATTGATGAAAGCCGTGAAGTCGGATTCCGGCTGTCTTGATGCATGGAGAGCATTGGCTGAAGTTCGTTTGGCTAGGCAGGATTTGACGGGGGCTCTTGGCGCTTGTGAAAAAGCTTTGGTGATAGCTCCTGAAGATTTGACTTCCAAGGTGAGTCTTTCTCGGATCTTAGTAGCTAAAGGGGACAAGGAGGGTGCCGAGAAGGCAACTGCTGAAGCTCGCATTCTTGGATGGAAAGAAGAACTCAAGGATTGAAGCTCCATGAATTTCGAATGCAGGAACTGAAAATGAAATTAAAGACAGGTACCGCGTTACTCAAGGAGATGGAATCTCTTAAGGCACCAACCACATTCGGCTCAGGTTGGCTGAGCGGCGTATCAGCATTGCTACTGGCTACAATCGGTTTACTTTCAGTCCTCTGCCTGCATTATCCCAACCTATTGACCGTGCCGGAAATACAGGCGGCCATCGACATTAGTCTGTTTCGGGTCATTATCAAAATAGTATTGATAGCGGGATTTATATTATCCTGTATCAGCCTGATTTTACGTCAGAACAAGTTGCTGGGGATGACGGCCATCGTGTTGGTGATGATTGCCATTGTGATGGGTGGATCGGCTTCTATGGCAGTCTACCGCACCAGTGGGAATATCTATTTTGGATTGGACTGGTTTTTACTGAATTTGATAATGACCGGTGTTTTGTTTTTACCACTTGAGCGACTATTTCGCTTGGTAGAGCAATCGGTCTTTCGCACCGAGTGGCGGGAGGATCTGTTTTATTTTTTCATCAGCAGTATCATGATACAGTCAATAACTTATCTATCAATGATACCAGCGACCAATATTTTACAATTCAGTGATTTGGCCAAGGTGAATGAATTGATCGCAGGCCAGCCGATATGGGTACAGTTTATCGAAATTATGATATTTACAGACTTCGTGCAGTATTGGCTGCACCGTTCTTTTCATATGTTTCCATTTTTATGGCGCTTCCACGCGATCCATCATTCCGCCCAGGCGCTTGACTGGCTAGCAGGTTCCCGTATGCATTTTTGCGAAATCATATGCTTACGGGGCGCCACGGTCATCCCAATGTATATACTAGGGTTTGAAAATACGGCACTCTATTCCTATATCATAC
>CALBIN010000217.1 GCA_937893275.1 uncultured Opitutia bacterium
AATCCTTGGTTCAGCGCCCTGCCCTTTGCTCCCGTTCGTGGAGAAATTCTTGAGCTTGCCGACGATCGGACCGATTTTATGAATGGGGGCACGTGGTTGTTGCCTCAGGGATCGGGCAAGGCGTTGGCCGGCTCGACCTTCGACTGGGACGACTTGGAGAGCGGGCCGACAGATGCGGGAACAACAAGGATTTTGGAAGGACTATCCTACCTGAATGACCCGAAGCCTTCGGTGACGGGGCGTCGAAGCGGGGTGCGACCGGGTACGCGTGACCGCATGCCGATAATGGGCACACATCCGAAAAACCCATCCATGTCGATTTTCAACGGGTTCGGTTCTCGGGGTGGAACTTTGATTCCGCTCTGCGCGGAACTCTTTGCCGAATACTTGTTGGAAGAAAAGCCGTTGCCTGAGGAACTCGACCTTCGGCGCTTCCCCGAAGCGGATTCCTTGCCTACGCCATGAGGTTGGTGGATAGAGCCCACGAATTGCTTGGAGAAGCATTGATGGAGGGAGACCTCGTCATCGACGCCACGGCGGGCAATGGTCACGACGTCGCCT
The DNA here is from genome assembly GCA_937893275.1 of uncultured Opitutia bacterium. Taxonomy (GTDB): domain Bacteria; phylum Verrucomicrobiota; class Verrucomicrobiia; order Opitutales; family Seribacteraceae. The sequence goes on from CALBIN010000217.1 coordinate 562, forward strand.
TTCTGGCCGAGCAGGTGGGAAGTTCGGGAAAGGTGTACGCCTTCGACCTGCAGAATGAAGCGATTGAAGCAACGAGGAAACTTTTGGTGCAGAATGAGTTGGAGAACGTAGAAATGCATCAATGCGGACACGAAAGGATGGACGAAGTGCTGCCCCCGGAGATCATGGGGCAGGTGGCTGCCGTCACCTTTAATCTAGGTTACTTGCCGGGCGGAGACAAATCGGTGGTTACGCAAACAACGACGACTCGCTTGGCCTTGCGGACGGCGATGGATTTGTTGCGTCCCGGCGGTCTTTGGGTAGTGGTGGCCTATCGTGGGCATCCCGGAGGACCTGAAGAATGTGCTGCGGTTCGGGAGGAGCTCTCGTCGCTTACGGAAGATTTATCGATGGAAGGAGACGCCTCCGTCGATGCCACCTCTCCCTTGCTACTTGTGGCGAGAAAAGCCTAGCGGGGGAGCTTGCGATCGTAGTACTGATCGTTCTTTGGTCGACGCACGGGAATGGACATGCCGCCCGAGGCTTCCAGTTCGTCAAAAAGCTTTTCCCGCAGTTCTAAGGCTCGCTTACGAAAGGCGGGAACCGAAATGAGATTATGCCTTTCGTGCGGATCGGTAGCTAAGTCGTAGAAGCCGTTGCGATCCCACAAGCCGTGGTAGAATACGTATTTCTCGTGATCAGTCCTAATGGCAAAGGTGGTGGGGTTCGCGGGAAAGTTCCATTCCCAGTGGTACTCGTATACGAAATGCGAACGCCAAGGCTTTTTCGGTTTTTCGCCTTTTAACAAAGGAAGAAAAGAACTTCCGTCCATTTTCGGCTTTTTGGGAAGCGGTAAGCCTGCGAGATCGAGAATGGTGGGAGCTAAGTCGACGTTGAGCACCATGTTTTCGACTCTTGAGCCGGGTCTCGTAATGCCGGGGGCCCGGACAAGCAAGGGAATGCGAATGGATTCTTCGAAGGCGTCGCGCTTGTCGTAGAATCCGTGCTCGCCCAAGGCGAAGCCATTGTCGCCGAGGTAGATGACGAGGGTATCGTCCGTCAGCTTGAGCT
>CALBIN010000218.1 GCA_937893275.1 uncultured Opitutia bacterium
TGTACCTGAAGACACTTTGTTGATCGACCTTCTCACTGGGAGGGTGGTGATCGAAATGTTTTCCACCGTCGCTCCAGGGCATGTCGCCCGTATTCGAGCACTTGCTCGGGCAGGTCTTTACGATGGTGTTGCTTTTCATCGGGTGATCGATGGTTTTATGGCCCAGACTGGGGATGTGAAATACGGAAACGTAAAAAGCAACTACACCCCATCCCTGGTCGGCACGGGAAACTCCGACTTGGCCAATCTGTCTGCCGAGTTCAACGAACTCAAGCATTTGCGTGGAACGGCATCGATGGCTCGAACATCCGATCCTAACACTGCTAACAGTCAGTTCTTTATTTGCTTTGCAGATGCAGCTTTTCTGGATGGTCAGTACACCGTTTGGGGACAGGTGGTGGAGGGCATGGAGCATGTGGATAAAATTCAACGAGGAGTAGCTGGTAGCGGTGCCGTAGCGAATCCGGATTCGATGGACAAGGTAACGGTCGCCTCGGACACTGTCTTGAGGATCGATGGTAATGCTTTAGCTGGCGGAGACGGTACTTCTTGGGCCAAGGCGTTTGCCTCTTTGTCCGACGCCTTGGAGGTGGCAGGTGCCGGATTTGAGCTTTGGGTTGCCGAAGGAGAGTACCGTTTGACTGGCTCTCTGGAGTCGCGTTTGAAGAACGAATTGAAATTTTTCGGAGGCTTCAAGGGTACTGAGCTGATTCGAACTCCCCTAGGCGAAGCCAATGCCACCCGGTTGGTGGATGCCCTCCCCAGTCAGGCAGTGGACACCAACGTCACACCTCATACTTACGGATGGTACTTTCAGCCTGATTGGGGCTGGGTCTGGACTAGTGAGGAAACCTTTCCCTATGTTTATTTGGCAGGAGGAAATGGGAAGAGCGCCGGCTGGCTGATGTTTCGCGAAGGTTCGGCTGCCCCCGTTTACTATTATAGTTTTGCCGAGAGAAAATGGGTGACTCTAGGAGAATAGACAGCCGAGTGTAATCGTTGCTATGACATTCAGTTGCGCGGACTTCGCTCACCTTCTCCAAGAAAAAATATCCGAGTGTTCCCCCCACTCTTAAAAAGAGCCCAGAGGGCATAGAGCGCGGATACGAAATTGCCGCCGAGGAGAATGGCTATGGTTAAGATCGCTTTCTTTGTAATACTACGTTCGCGATACCATATCCAGCAACAAAAGAGAAGAAATCCTACGTAAACGTCGATTAGGGACACAATTCCCCAAGGCATGTCGGTCAGTTGTCCGCCTTCGACCCAGAAGTCGCCAACGATAAAACCGTAGGATAATGCCGCTCCCATGGTAAGGGCAAGGCAAGAGAGGTACAGGTAAAGCATGCGTGTCTTATTCATATTCAACCCCCCTTATATCAATCAGAGATGATCAGGCAAGTTTCGTAGGCATTCCTTGGCATTACCTTGAAAATATGGCGGATACTTCGGGTATGCAGGTTGACATTCCGGATTCGCCCTTTCATCTCTTGAACTTACTGAATGCCTCAGTTTTCGGCATTTTTTAACTTCTATACTTACGAATTATGACTCGAAACCTATCAATACCTATTTTGGGATTCCTTACTATTGCTTTGTTTTTGAGCTCTCTCGCGGGAGCTACCAAGGTTCTATACGTTACGCATGAGCCGGGCAGGTGGCACAAGTACACCGCCCAAAAGAAGATCTTCAGCCAAATCGCCGAAAAGGCCGGTTGGGAGTTGACCGTCATGACGGGCGAGCACGAACCGCAGATTGCCAAACTGCGCACCCCGGACTTCGGCAAGGGATACGACGCCATCGTCTACAACTTCTGCTTTGCCAAGAGCAGAGATATCGAAGCTCAGGCCAATTTAGTTGCCCAGACAAGAGAGCACGGAGTCCCCGCCATGCTCATCCACTGTGCCATGCACAGCTGGTGGCCGACTTACAGGGACGGCAAGCCGGGGGCAATCGGCCCAGATTACAAAGGGAATGCAAAGGCTGATCCCGCTCTTGTCGCCGAATGGAAAAAAAAGCATGGTGACAAGCCGTTTCCCGCTTGGGGCGACTTTACAGGTGTGGCTAGCGGTCGTCACGGTCCCCACCAGCCCATCAAGATGATCAAGGTGGGCAACCATGCTGCGACCAAGAGCTTCCCCAAGGAGTTCACCACCGGCAAAACCGAGCTCTATAACAACATTTACAAGTTGGACGCAGTGGTTCCTCTCATCGAGGGAGTCCAAGGCAAAGCGAAGGCTACCGTAATGTGGCTCTGCCCCCAGGGGAAGTCTCAAGTCATGGGGCTTACCGTGGGCCATGACATGGGCGATTGGGCAACCAACGAGTATCGCGGGTTGATTACCGATGGGGTAAACTACCTCGCCAAGCATCCGAAGCCATGATCAGCATGAGTGTGTAAGGATAATCTTTTCGCTGGTCCTCTATTTCTAATTCTAACTTCTCAAGCACCTGCATTCATAGTTATGAAAGATATCGAAACTCAAAAAACAAATCGCCGCTCTTTTATCAAGGCTTCCGGCAAGGCTGTGGCCGCTGGTGGACTTGCCTTTCCCAGTGTGACTTTCGGCAAACCGGATAGTCGGAAACTCAAGATCGGTTTTATTGGGTGCGGCGGTCGTGGAACGGGAGCGGCTACGCAGGCGTTGACTGCCGATAGTAACGTCGAACTTTGGGCGATGGGCGACGTATCGCAAGATCGATTGGACCGCAGCTTGAAATCAGTCAAGGCCAGTCATGGGAACAAGGTAAACATAGAGGAAAAACGTAAGTTCGTGGGGTTGGATTCATACAGTAAGGTGCTCGATAGCGGAATCGACTTGGCGATCCTGACCACGCCTCCCGGTTTTCGCCCCCAGCATTTCAAGGCAGCGGTTGATGCGGGAATGCACGTCTTTCTGGAAAAGCCCATGGCGACCGATGCGCCCGGACTTCGTTCGGTCATGGAATCCGCCGAACTGGCGAAGAAGAAGGGCCTTTCGGTGGTGGCCGGCTTTTGCTGGCGTTACCATGAAGCTCGACGGGAGTTCTACAAACGCATTCATGAGGGGGAGATCGGCGACTTGCTGTCCGTTTATTCCACTTACTACACTGGTCCCGTTAAGCCGATGCCCGAGGACTCGTCACGGAAGGAAGAGTGGAGCGACATCGAGTGGCAGGTACGTAACTGGTATAATTTTGCTTGGTGCGGTGGCGATGGATTGATCGAGCAGGCCGTGCACAGCGTGGACAAGGTTGGTTGGGCGATGAAGGATAAACCACCCCTCAGTTGCGTAGCCGTGGGCGGTAGGCAGATACCTAACAATTCAGGAAATATCTTCGATCACTTCGAGATCAATTACCTCTACGACGAAGGCGTTCGAGGTTATCTTGGCTGTCGACAGCAAAGAGGTTGTCACAATGAGAACAACGACTACCTGATAGGTACAGAGGGCAGGGCGGAAATAGCAGGTGGTCGTTGCGTAATTCATAATAAGAAGGGTCGCTGGGACTATCGTGGACCTCAGCCGAATATGTACCAGGTCGAGCACGACGAGATGTACCTCGCGATTCGCAGAGGTGAGCCGATTAACGATGGCAAGCGTATGTGCACCAGCACGATGATGGCCCTGATGGGACGCATGGCGGCCTATACCGGTCGTCAAGTTTCGTGGGATATGGCAATGAACTCCAAGGAGGATCGTTTCCCAAAGGATTTAAACTGGAAAACGGGCAAGCACGAGGTTCCGCCTTTGGCCGCCCCGGGAATCAGTCAAACTATTGCCCCGCACAAGTGGGGCTGAGCCAGTACTGCCCGGAGTTTTCGAGCTGTTTTTCAGGATACGAAATGGGTTGCCATTGAGTGACCTGAATTAGATCGAATTGAAACTTTCGGCTGAGGCCGATCGCCTCTTTACCCGCTTGCCAATCGTGGGTTTGAGAGTTATTTATGGACGGTATGTCAGATAGCCCCATCACATCGGATCGTATCCGAAATATTGCCATCATCGCACACGTCGATCATGGGAAGACCACTCTCGTCGACCAAATGCTGAAGCATTCCGGAGCCTTTCGGGAAAATCAGGTATTGGAAGATCGAGCGATGGATTCCATGGATCAGGAGCGTGAGCGAGGCATCACAATCAAGGCGAAAAATACTTCGGTGAGGTGGAAGGACAACCTCGTCAACATCGTAGATACTCCCGGTCACGCCGATTTCGGGGGGGAGGTTGAGCGTGTAATGAAAATGGTAGATGGCGTGAT
>CALBIN010000219.1 GCA_937893275.1 uncultured Opitutia bacterium
ATGATCTTAACAACCTTTAAGTTTTGAGTCGTGCGGCTCTTGTTTCCCATATGGCCAGGCATTTTTTTGTTCTTGAATACACGACCAGGCCATTGGCAAAGGCCATAACTGCCACCGCGACGGTGAAACATCGAGCCATGCGAAGCAGGCCCACCCTTGAAATTCCAACGTTTGACGACACCCTGGAATCCTCGCCCCTTGGTAACTGCCACGACATCTACAGTTTCAATGTCGGAGAACTTCTCTACCGTAAGCACATTCCCGAGTTCATAGTCGGACGCATCGCCATTAACCGTAAACTCCTGCATTTTTTGCTGGGTTTCGACACCTGCCTTTGCGGCATGACCCTTGGCGGGACGCGTAACCTTGTTAGGAGATTTACCTTTGGGATTGTAACCAATTTGAACCGAGTCGTATCCATCATTAGCAGATGTCTTAACCTGCAAGACAGGACAAGGACCAGCTTGTATGATGGTTACCGGAACGAGATTATTATCCTCGTCGTATACTTGGGTCATGCCAAGTTTTGTGCCAATTAGTGCAAATGTCATCTTTAAGCGGCAGGTTTTAAAACCCTTATTAGGGAATGTACCTGCTTTAAAGTAAAGTGATTATGTAGGTGATTCTAGAGTAGATTAAAAAGTGCTTATATGTTGAGAGTAATTTCTACGCCCGCCGGAAGATTCAGCTTTTTCAGCTCATCTACTGTTTGTACGGTAGGTTCAAGAATATCGATTAATCGTTTGTGAGTTCGTAGTTCGAACTGATCCATCGACTTCTTGTCAACGTGCGGGGAACGATTTACGGTATAACGCTCAATACGAGTAGGCATTGGAATAGGACCGGCTACACGGGCACCAGTTCGCTTGGCTGTATCGACAATATCAGTCGCTGATTGGTCGATCACCCTGTAGTCAAAACCCTTGAGCTTAATCCTTATGCGTTGGCCGGTCATTGAGATGTAAAAATACGATGTTACGGTTGGAAAGAATTTAAGTTCGAGCAGGTTGGCGCGAAATCGATGCCACCAAAGTCTCCACTAGACTTTGGGGAACTTGCTCGAAGTTCGAAGGCGTCATGGAATAGTCTGCCCGACCTGAAGAAAGAGAGCGCATGTCAGTAGAATAACCAAACATTTTTTCAAGAGGAACATGGGCTTCGAGCACACATAGATTTCCACGGTTTTCCATGCCCTGGATTTGACCTCGGCGGCGATTCAAATCGCCCATAAGTTCTCCTTGATATTGGTCAGGAGTGGTGACCTCAACCTTCATGATTGGCTCCAAAAGTATGGGCTGGGCTTTTTTCATTGCATCTTTCAAGGCAAATATGCCAGCCATTTTGAATGCCATTTCAGAAGAGTCGACATCGTGAAAAGTTCCATCGACGAGAGTTACTTTAATGTCGATCACAGGGTATCCCGCAACCACACCATTGAGGGCTGCCTCGGTTATACCGTCAAAAGTAGGTTTGATAAACTCTTTCGGAATGCTTCCGCCTACAATTTTATTCTCAAGTTCGATACCTTTTCCTTTTTCGTTGGGTTCCAACTTAATAATAGCGTGACCGTATTGTCCACGACCGCCAGATTGGCGAATAAACTTTCCGACACCCTCTGATGATCCTAGAATGGTTTCGCGGTAAGCGATTTGTGGTTTCCCTGCAGTTGCTTCAACTTTGAATTCACGAAAAAGGCGGTCACGAATGATATCAAGATGCAATTCTCCCATGCCCGAAATGATGGTCTGACCAGTTTCTTCGTTTGAAGTTAGGGTAAAGGTAGGATCTTCTTCGGCTAAACGCTGAAGGCCGATAGACATTTTTTCCTGATCGGCCTTGGTTGCGGGCTCGATGGACATGGAAATAACCGGATCCGGAAAAGTAGGAGGTTCAAGTCGTATATCAAGATCGCGGTCAGCAAGGGTGTCTCCCGTCACAACGTTTTTCACGCCAATTAAGGCGCATATGTCGCCAGAATATGCTGTTTCTATATCTTCGCGATCATTCGATTTCATTATCATCAAACGCGAAATTCGCTCAGATTTTCGAGTGCGGGGATTGTAAAGCGTAGAGCCTTTTCTCAAGGTGCCTTGGTAAACGCGATAAAAGACTAATTTCCCGACAAAAGGATCCGACATCAGTTTGAATGCAAGGCCTGCAACTTTTGCACTGTCGTTTGGCGAAACTTCGGCTTCATTTCCATCTGAGTCCTGACCCTTCGTTGGTGGCAAATCAAGAGGAGACGGAAGGTAATCGACAACCGCATCCATAAGCATTTGAACACCTTTATTCTTGAAGGCGCTGCCTGGAATCACACCTACAAATTTAAGGGAAAGAGTGGCCTTGCGAATACCTAACTTTAATTCATGCTCAGTTATATCCAAACCCTCAAGATATTTGGATGCGATATCGTCATCAAAGTCTGAAATAGCCTCGATAAGAGTCTCTCTGTACTCATTCGCTTGTTCGATGAATTCCTTAGGGATATCCACGACGTCAAATTTTACTCCGCTAACATCGCTTGCATCATAAATGCAGGCATTCATTTTCACTAAATCGATAAGGCCCCTGAAATTGTCTTCGGCCCCAATCGCAAGAAAAAGCGGGTGAGCGTTCGCTCCGAGCTTGTCTCTCAAGGTGCGGACTGCATGCAGAAAGTCAGAACCCATGCGATCCATTTTATTGATGAAGCCGAGGCGAGGGACATTGTACTTGTCCATCTGCCTCCACACAGTTTCCGACTGAGGTTGAACTCCTTCCACAGAGGTAAAGACTCCAACTGCGCCATCAAGGACACGGAGAGACCGTTCAACTTCTGCTGTAAAATCTACATGACCCGGTGTATCAATAATGTTAATGCGGTGAGGCTGTTCAGCATAGGGGCCATCTTTAGTACTCCATTCACAAGAAATCGCTGCCGATGTTATTGTGATTCCGCGCTCACGTTCTTGCTCCATCCAATCGGTAGTGGCGCATCCGTCATGCACTTCACCGACTTGATGAACCACGCCTGTATAGAAAAGAACTCTTTCGGTTACCGTCGTTTTACCTGCGTCAATGTGGGCGGCAATACCAATGTTGCGAGTACACTCAAGAGTACAAGGTCTTTCGGGCGAATTCACCAGAGAAGGTTCTGTTGCGGAACTCATTTATAAAAAATAGTGCAAATAATAGTAGAACGAAGGTGATTGTATCACCACCTAAGGTGAGCAAAAGCACGATTGGCTTGTGCCATACGATGCGTTTCTTCCTTTTTCTTTACTACGCTTCCCGTATTATTATATGCATCGGTAAGTTCATTTGCCAAAGCTTCGCGCATCGGAACTCCTTTTCGAGCTACTGCAGCACGAACAACCCAACGAAAAGCTACACTCTGCTGTCGCTCAAAGTGGACTTCTATAGGCACTTGGTAAGTTGCTCCGCCAACTCGGCGACTTTTGACTTCAATTTTAGGTCGTATATTTTCAAGCGCTCCAAGTACTAATTCTACTGGATTGCCCTTACCCAGTTTTTCCGCCATCAGCTCGATGGCACCGTACACGATACCTTGAGCAGTAGACTTTTTCCCATCCCGCATGATCATATTAATCAGCGACCCTATAATTACGCTCCCATGCAAGGGATCGGGTATAGGTATACGCTTGGTTGCTCTTCTGCGTCGGGACATATTGTTAAACCTGAGTTAAAAAAAGAAAAGACAGGGCAATTAAGATGTCTTTTCCCTGGGCCTTTTCACACCGTACTTCGATCTACTGCGGCGACGCTTTTCAACACCTTGGCAATCCAAAGTACCCCTCACTATATGATAGCGAACTCCATTGAGGTCCTTTACGCGACCACCTCGGACAAGCACAATGCTATGCTCTTGCAAGTTGTGACCTTCGTCCGGAATGTATGCAATTACCTCTAACCCAGTGGTAAGTCGAACTTTTGCAACTTTTCGAATTGCAGAATTCGGCTTCTTGGGGGTACGAGTTGTTACTTGAACACAAACGCCCCGACGGAAAGGACAAGCCTTAAGTGCCGGAGACTTAGACTTTACTTTCTTAACCTTTCGTCCTTTACGGACTAGTTGATTGATTGTGGGCATTGGAGTGTTGAGAAAAAGGGATTGGTTATATCACTTTAATAAAATTCTACAAGATTTTTTTATGAAAAAGTTGAGGTATTAATGAAAGGAATAGTGTTAGGCAGTCTTTCCTTCTGCTGCAGGGACTGAACCAAGTGTATCTATTTTCAAGCGACGCCATTTGGGCAAACCAGTACCCGCTGGAATAAGATGCCCCATAATTACATTTTCTTTGAAACCATTGAGGTCATCTACCTTACCCAAGGTAGCAGCGGTGGTTAAAACGCGAGTTGTTTCCTGAAAGGATGCCGCAGAAATAAAACTATCCGTTTCCAATGAAGCCTTGGTGATGCCGAGAAGAATGGGTTCGCCATCGGCTGGCTTACCGCCCTTTTCGACAATTTCTTCATTTGCATCCATAAATGCAAAGCGGTCTATTTGGTCACCCCAGAAAAATTGGGTGTCGCCGGGGTCGGTAATCCGCACCTTGAATAGCATTCGAGAAATTATTACCTCAAGGTGCTTGTCGTTAATCGTTACTCCTTGCAGTCTATACACTTTCTGAATTTCCTCGATAATATATTCCTGCACTGCAGAAGGTCCGAGGATATCTAAAATCTCATGGGGATCCTTGGCTCCATCCGTGACGAGCTGGCCCTTGTACGCAAAATCACCTGGTTGTACCAAAACATGCTTTCCGTGGGGAATAAGATGCTCTTCGGCTTGTCCGCTTTCCTCATTCGTGATCAAGAGGCGCTTTTTGGACCGTAAGGTTCCTGCCTCAGAAACGATTCCGTCGATTTTGGCCATTTGTCCGAGATTACCTTCTTTGGGTCGACGAGCTTCAAAAAGTTCAGCAACTCGAGGCAATCCTCCCGTGATGTCTTGAGTCTTGGAGGCTTGGCGTGGAGTTTTTGCAATAATCGAACCAGCATCGATACGAGTGCCCTCGTCAACGGAAACTTGAGCACCTGTTGGAATGGAATAGGTAGCTATAATCTTCCCTTTTTCATCCTTAATCTCAACTTGGGGATTAAGATCTTCTTTATGCTCTATCACAACCATAGCCCTACCACCTGAAGCATCGCGTTCCGCTTTGGTCGTTACTCCTGGAATCATATCCATGAAAGCAACTACGCCCTGCTTTTCAGAAAGAATCGGAATATTGTAAGGATCCCATTGTGCAAGAAGATCATCAGCTTGAACTTCGTCATCCTGCTTAAAATGAAGCAGTGCTCCTGCTGGTACGGGATAATCGTCCAAGACTCGATCATCTTCATCCCAAACCTGAATCGAACCAGTTTTATTTAAAGTTACTTGTTGTCCATTCTCCAGAGTAACAAGCCGTAATCCACGGAAATGCAATTTACCCGCACTGCGACCATTGATAACAGGATCTTCACGTCCTGCACTTGCAATACCTCCGATATGAAAGGTACGCATTGTCAACTGAGTGCCGGGTTCTCCAATTGATTGAGCAGCAATGATTCCAATGGCTGCCC
>CALBIN010000220.1 GCA_937893275.1 uncultured Opitutia bacterium
GTGCCGGAATCAGGAAGTTGCAACAGATCGTCTTCTCCTACTTCAAAATTATCTCCATCGTCTCGCTCACAGGCCCCCTTGACGTAACCAATATCGTGACAAAGCAGAGCCAAGAGATAATTAAGGGCATCCTCCGGACTCACACGCCCTTCGTAAAGATGTTTACCTCGGATGATTTCCAGGCCCACCATTGTCACCATAATCGAATGATCAACATTGTGGTATAGCATATCGCCGTTAGCGATGTTTTCAAGAGCTAGCGAAGAAGCCATACGAAGAAAATCGACGTATTCAGGATACAGAGAGCCAAAGGTAGCTTCATAACCACTGGCAAGGTGCTCAGTGAAAGGTTCGATCTTGAGTGTTTGAAGATTGAGCATGCGGATAGAGAACCGCCCAGTACCGACATGGGCAAGCGGGAAAAAATCCAATTAAAACTCTAATTCGTTTTTAAGCCCGAAAGAAATTCAACTAAATTAACCAGTTCTTTTTCCGACATCGCGAGATGCAATCCCTCCGGCATGAGAGAGGCTTTCATCTTTTCGCGTTTCGCGACATCCGACTTTTTCACCTTTTGAGTGACGCCACCAACCATGCGGATGGTAAGTTCTTCATCGCTTTCGGTCACGATACCGGCAAGTACTCCGCCCTGATTGGTGTGAACAATCCAACCTTCATAGTCGAAACTGACACCTGCGTTTGGCTTGACGATGGCCAAATAAAGCTCGGTCTTTGGAAGCTTGCTACCGATGTCAGATAGGCCAGGTCCAAAATCTATGCCCACATCTCCAGCCTTGTGGCATGCAAAGCACAATTTTTGAAAGACAGCCTTTCCCGAAACGGGGTTCCCTTCCCGCTTGGCCAGCAAAGCAATATCTTCGGGTGTTGCCAGTAGAGCCGGCGCAGCAGCAGCAACGGTTGAGGCTGGCTTGTTTGTAGCTTTATATTCCTCCAGCAGTTTCTTGGCTTCGGGAGTTTGAATGAAACCAACAAGCTTGGCGATGGCATCCGACTTCGACTTAGGCCCGGCAGCCAGTGCATTAGCGATGCTCTGTTTCTTATCCAGACGAAAAAGCAACTGTACCGCCTTGGCAGCATCCTCGGCGGAAGGGTCTTTTTGAACAAACTGAATCAACGCCGAAGCCTCGGCCTTGACTGAAAATTGATCGACTAGTTCGAAGTAACCTTCTTTGCCGCGCAGAGAACGAGCACAGCGTTCTACGGCTCCACTCCACTTTTCGTTTCCCGAGACATCGAAACGCTCAAGGCGCGTGAGCGTCTCCACAATAAGACGATCCTTCGGTGAAGCCTCTTCCTCGGCAAAGGCAATGTTTACAAAAAGGGCAAACAGTAAGTTAACGAGGATGTTTTTCATCATCGAGGGACTGAATTAACCTTAAAGAAAATGTACCGCTATGCCAGCGGGCCATTGTCGAAAACAGCTGTTCCAAAGGAACCTTAGATGTCCAAAAGTGCTTCCAGCGCCTTGTCCTTTTCAGGACCTGAATGGAAATCCAATGCGCGAACGTAACGCGGATGGCTTTCGGCAGGAGTCTTTTTGTCTTTGAGAATATTAGCCAAGTAGCTTGGGGCGGCTCTTGAACGCACTCGCCATATGATGTCCCGACCGGCAGAGGTGTTCCACTTGTCGCCAACTTTGGCTAGCCACGCAGAAAAGCACGCGTCGGCATTCAAGTCGGACGAAAGACCGAGAGCCTCGAGATACCAACGATCCTCGCCGTCATGACGGCTTGCAAGCTCAGCCCAAAGCTTGGCTGCTTGATCAGTTTTTGAGTGGCGCAGCGCAATGGCGCACTCGCGACGGACTTGAGCGGACTTGTCGCCAACTAAATGCTCGACCACCTTGAGTGCGTCCACGTCACTTAATTGTCGAGCTAGTCGGAGACCTACGATGCGAATGTCGGAATCGCTGTCCTTAATCGCAAGGTCGACGTAATGCTGACCACGCCCCTTGGTCTTGCCAAGAAGCCAAAGCGCTCGAGCACGATAGCGTGGATTGGAATCGGCAAAAAGCTTCTGAAGAGAGTTCTCGGCTTTTATGCCCTGTTTGTGCAGGGCGTGCCAAGCGAGATAACGCGTGGCCTCGTTCGGACTCTTGAGAGCTACAATTGCACCATCGACACTCGCAACATCGACTTTCGACGCTTGATACTTGTGACCTTCGGGAGCCACAAGAAAAAGTCGTCCACGATCTAGATCTCGCATGTTGTGCCCACCGACCCCAGGATCATACCAATCGGCGGCAATCAATGAACCATCGGGTGCGGTGACCACGTCAGATGGTCGGAACCACTTATCGCGTTGGGCACCATTGAGTACGTCAACGACTTCAGCAGAGTAACCGGCGCCGTCCTTGGTCGCAGGGTATGCTCGTACAACGCTGGGTCCGGCATCGCAATGTATAACTTGACCTTGAAATACCTTTGGAAGTAGTGAGCCCTCGTAGACGATGATTCCAGTAGGTGAACCTGCACCTGTTTGGAGTAAGTTGGGCATAACGCCGGGATCGTTCAAGTGCCAGTGTCGCAGAGGAACCTCTTTCTCGATGTTGGTACGCTTATCGCGCCAACCCTTTCCGGTAAACTCGCCGCGATAACCGTAATTGCCATACTCCATCACATAGTTGATGCGAACGCCGCGATTGCCATCATCGTCGTTATCTGACTGCCAGACAGAGCCGAAGCTATCGACAGCAACTTCCCAGTTGTTGCGGAAGTTCCAACCAAGGGTCTCGAAATCGGACCCATCCTCGTTGCAACGAAAAACCATGCCTTGCTGATAGGGCTTCCGACGGTCGTTTACTTCATTGCCTGCTTTGTCCACGATAGGTTTGCCATCCTTATCCTTAATTTGCCTTCCGGAATTGCCGAAGTTGAAGTAAAACTTTCCGTCGGGACCGAAATGAACCGCATGAATGCCATGGTCGTGTTGCGTTCCGGAAATACCTGTAAAGAGAGCCACCGCTGGCCCGTCTGGTTTATCGTCTCCATCCTTGTCCGTGAACACAGTAATGCGGTCACCAACTGCAACTACAATTTTGTCGCCGAAAACACTCACGCCATGAGCGGAGTCAATGTCGCGACCCTGATAGAAAGTCTTTACCTTGTCCGCCTTGTTGTCGCCGTCCGTGTCCTCAAGAATAAGGATGCGATCACCCTCGGCCCGCTTGTTTTTGTGCCTGCGATAGTTAGTCACTTCGCAGACCCAGATGCGTCCGCGGTGATCCACATCAATGGCGGATGGGCTTAATATCATAGGTTCGCTCGCGAAAAGAGTGGCTTGAACTTCTTCATGAACATAGAGGTTTTCAACTGCATGGGCAGGGTCGCCTTGATCGCCGACACGACCACCTGAACCCTTCGGGCCGGATACTGAAGAACCTGCAAAAGTGGGCTTTTGGGCAAATACTTGAAACTGCACGCTCGCTTGATTCCCGCAGGCGCTTTGATTGACACCGCCATCGTCTAAGGCTCCTTTGGCTAGAAATCGAGCAAACTGATGGTTCCTCGGCAATTTGTAACTAATTAACGAATCGGCATGGGTTCCTATGCCCTCTACCGATTTGCCGTCGACCTTCATGACTCCACCATTAGCATTTTGGTTAAGCTTAACACTACCATAACCGGAAGAAGAAGAATTCCATTTCATGGAGGTAAGTTTTGTCTCCTTACCACTAGTATCTATGAGACGTGGGTTCACCCAATTCGCCCAGTCGCAAGCAAACCCGTTACCGGCATCGCTTACAAATAAATGCAATTCCTTCGCACCTTTAAGATCTACGGAAATATCGACGGCATGACCGGAGGTATTCTTCGTTACCGCCTTACTGGTGAAAAGAGGTTTTGCCTTTTCCGAGGTAGGAGAAGTCTTTTTAGGCGACAAGGATGCGCCCTTGGGAGCTTTTCCGTTGAATTCCTTAAGCTTTTCCGAGATTTGATCAGGAGCCCAGCCACGAGGGGAGTAGTCTTGGTTAGACTGAAGGTCCCCAACGCTTACTTCACCAGCTGAAACACCACTTTTGGCGATATCGACTTTGGCAATCCAGGCGATGGCATTGAGGGTGAGGCGACGGAAATTATCGGAACCCCAATTGACGTGGTTGTGTCCACCAGTAAAGCCAAAGCCACGACCATCACTATAGTCCTTGCCGCGTTGATAGGCCCAAGCGACATGCTGAGCTTCTTTACGCTTAAGAACAGCCTCGCGCACATGGGGGTTGCCACTATGCGCGCCATCCCTGCGCTTGAGGGTATCAGCACTCGGCATCGCGGAGAGAATCGGTGTAACGCCCTTCATGTTTTCGCGAAAACGCATGTGGTAATACCACTCGTCATTGATGGCGAAAGGCTTGACTCCCGAACTAATCGGGTGGTTAGGAAATAGCTTGAAATCCGCCGTCCAGTGGGGGTTCACCGACCAGTGTGCCTCGAAGTAGCCTCCGATCCACTTCAGGAAGTGCTCGCCAGGAGGGCCTTTCGGCACCTCCACGCCATAATGAAGGCAAGCCAACCCGACGCCACGCTTCATCACCTTGTCGAACTCTTTCAAGTGGCTGTTCAACAAATGCCTCCCGCCGCCATCGCAGTAGACAACCACTGCCGCGGCATCATCAAAAACACTAGGGTCTTTGGGGTAACCGTTGTCTGTCACCACAACCGACTTGAGGCCAATCTTGGCAGCGTCCAAATACTTCGCAAGCAGCTTGCTCCCAGCAATATGCTCGTGCGAAAAGTAACCGTGGCTCTTGGCCCCGGCAACGAATACGACCTTTTTGTCTTTGGCAAATGCTCCCAAAGCCATGCTGAGGGCGACCGAAATCAATATTGTTTTCTTTATCATAAGTGTACCGATAGGTTGTGTGGGGAAGAAAGGTTGGGAATGAGCATTTCTCTCAAAGCTGGGAAAGGAATGAAAACTAGGTAGGACTAGCAAACCATTGCAAACGAAAAGTCTAGTTTTGGTTGATTCTGTCTTTGGATTGCACTGTCACATCTTGCTCCCTACCTTGTTGATTCCTATCCACAAAAACTTTGGAAGAACTATTCATCGACCTGATAATTTTAACGCGTAGATCGTGGGCCGCAGACAATAATGAGCAAGATCTGGAAAGTAGCGGGGATAAACTTCGACCACATGCACATGGGAGACCTTTTGCGGATGGTCCAAGAACATCCCAGCGCTGAAATCGTGGGCATTTGCGATGAGCAAGAGTCTCGAATGCAAGCCAGCGCCGACAATTTCGACATTCCCACGGGGCATATTTTTACTGACTACAGAGCTTGTCTTGAAAAAACCCAGCCTGATTTCGCAATCCTCTGTCCCGCCACCGCCGAGCATGGCGATTGGACGGAAAAGGTAGCCCCATACGGTGTGGACGTGCTGGTCGAAAAACCTTTTGCCGCTTCCCTTTCGGAAGCGGATCGAATGGTCGCTGCATTAGAAGCAACGGGCAGAAAACTGGCTATTAACTGGCCCATGAGATGGCATCCATCTCATGTAACGGCTCATCGCATGCTCAACGAAGGCCTCATCGGGAAATTGACCGAAGTACATTACTACGATGGCAACCGTGGACCTCTGTACCACTTGGCGGACAAAGTGGAAGTCAATCCAACACAGGAAGAAAAAGCCAACAGCTGGTTTTATCAAAAGGATCGGGGAGGAGGATCCCTCCTTGATTACTTGGGCTACGGCGTGACCCTCGGCACTTGGTATCACGGCGACAATAAACCCTTGGAGGTCACCTCCGTAACCGATCTGCCCAACGGACTCGAGGTGGACGAGCACAGCATGACCATCGTTCGTTACGACGTGGGTCTCTCCAAATACGAAACCCGATGGGGAACCTTCACCGACCCATGGGTCCATCAACCTCAACCCAAGTGCGGCTTCGTTCTGAAAGGAACCAAAGGCACCATTTCCAGTTACGACAAGGAATCCACAATCCGCGTTCAAACCGAGGATTGCCCAGAAGGGCAAGACCTCCCGGCCGACGACCTATCAAAAACCTTTGAGAATCCCGTACAATATTTCATCCACTGCCTAGCTAACGATGCTCCCGTTGAAGGCCCACTAAGCCCTGCAGTTTGCCGAATCGGCCAACGCATCATTGATGCAGCGCAACAATCAGCCAAAGAAAAACGCACCATCACCTTGCCGGACGAGTGAAGCCCAAGAACATACAAAGGCTCGACGTAGTGATTGAATAACTGCAACAATCCATCTCTTTAAGAATCACTTTGCAACCGTCAGCCTCCTATGAATTCAAATATACGCCTCCGCCTTAGCGTCATGATGTTCCTTCAACTATTTGTATGGGGGACTTGGTTCACCACTCTTAGTTTGGCTCTATCAAGCAATGGGATGAGCGGTGTCATAGGCGGAGCTTATGCCGCCGTGCCAATCGCCGCGATTATAGCACCTTTGTTTCTAGGCTTGATTTCAGATCGTTTCTTCAACTGCGAAAAAACCATGGGCGTACTGCATCTAATTGGGGGAGGCCTGCTGCTTCTGGCGCCTTCTTTGATCGCTAAGGGACAAGGAGACACCCTAAGCTGGATCATCACCCTGCACATGCTTTGCTACATGCCCACACTTGCACTCAGCAATACAGTGGCTTTCTCGAATATTGATGACCGCAACAAGTTTCCGGCCCTACGCGTATGGGGAACGATTGGATGGATTGCAGCCGGGTTGGTGGTCGGTGGGTTGGGAATGTCCAACAGCCCAGAAATTTTCACCCTGGGAGCCTTTTCGGCAATCTCTCTTGGAGTTCTCTGCTTTTTTCTGCCGAAAACGCCACCACCGGCAAAGGGCAAGCCGATTAACATAGGCACACTTTTGATGTTTGATGCCTTTAAAATGTTGGGCAACCCTTCCTTCCTGGTGTTCATTATTTGCTCGGCATTAATCTGCGTACCTCTTGCATATTACTTCGCTTACACTGCAGTTTATTTGCCCCAGATAGGATTCCAAGCCCCAGCCTCCACCATGGCGCTGGGTCAAGTATCGGAGATTTTCTTCATGCTGCTAGTTCCGTTTTTCTTCCGAAAATTTGGCGTTAAAATCATGATCTTGATTGGAATGCTAGCTTGGGTCGCCCGTTATATGTTATTTGCTTTTGGCGCTCCCGATCAGGTGGTGTGGATGATTCTTCTTGGAGTTGTTCTCCATGGAATCTGTTACGACTTTTTCTTTGTCACCGGTTTCATGT
>CALBIN010000221.1 GCA_937893275.1 uncultured Opitutia bacterium
ATATGGATTCGCCCTGGAGCAATACGATGCCATCGGTCGGTTGCGACCGAAGACCATGGACACGAGAACGAAACTGGTGGATGGCGCAATGGTAGAGGGCATCGAGGGGCTACGTCAGTACCTTGTGAAGGAAAGGCTCGACGCCTTTGTGCGGCAGTTTTGCAAAAAACTATTGGGATACGCCTTGGGCCGTGACGTGAGCTTGTCGGACGAGCCACTTTTGAAATCCATGCAGGAACGACTGGCGAAGAACGGTTTCCGCTTCAGCGTAGCGGTAGACGCTATTGTTGGGAGCGAGCAGTTCCGGAGTATTCGCAGTGTGGCGGCAATAAAAAATTGAAATGATCGGAAACTATTTCATTCTAACAAACACTAGGTAAAGGAAACATGACGAAGCACGAGATTTCCAGAAGAACAATGTTACGAGGCTTGGGCGTGACCATGGCCGTGCCTTGGATGGAAAGCACGCGAGTCTGGGGTGACGTTGCGAAAAGCGCCAAGAAGGCCAGCGAAGCGCCTACGCGTATGGCGATTCTTTTTGCAGGTTGCGGTTTCCACAAAAACGAGTGGTGGGCCAAGGGCCAAGGCAAGGACATGCAACTGGGCAAAGTGCTCACGCCATTGAATGACTTCCGCGAGAAGATGGTGTTCATCCGCGGTCTCTACAACAAGGAGGCTCTGAAAGGGAACATTCATAGTTCGCAGACCGGCAACCTGCTTTCAGGGGCCCCGCTGGCCTCAGGCGGACGAATTCAATCCGGCACAAGCGTGGACCAGTACGTGGCTCAACACATCGGTCATCAAACCAAGGTTCCCAGCCTCGTTTTAGGTTGCGAAAAATCCAACCCCGGCGTGCATAAGAATTATTCGCTACTCTATAGTTCTCATATTTCTTGGAGCAGACCAAATTCACCTACGCCGCTCGAAGTTTACCCGGCGCTGGCTTTCGATCGACTGTTCAAAAACAAAGCTCAGGTTGGTGACCGAAGCGTACTCGATGCGGTACTGGGAGATGCAAAGGACTTGCGACGAAACATAAGTCGACTCGACCAACAGAAACTGGATGAATATCTCAACTCCGTACGGGAAGTGGAGCAAAGGATAGAGAGCGCCGGCAAGCGAGGTCAACTGCAAGGTTGGCGTCCCACGCTCACCAAACCGAACATGCAACGTCCCAAGAATGGTTATCCACAGGATATTGTGGAACACATGCGACTGATGAGCGATATTCTGGTACTCGCGTTTCAGACCGACACCACGCGCATCTGCACCTTAAAACTCAACAATGATCACGGCACACTGCGATTTCCCCACATTGGCGTTGATTATATGATACACCATCTCTTGTCACACACAGACAACGCCGACTGGCTGAAGGTAAATCAATTCTTCCTCGAACAGATGGCTTACATCGCACGTAGGCTAAACGGCATACAGGAAGGCGAGCGCACCTTGCTGGATAACACGATGCTGATGCTTTGCTCCAGCATGCTCACTGGCCAACATAACGCCAATCAACTACCAGTCGTCATGCTTGGAGGTGGTGGCGGCAGAATCAAGGGCGGCCAAAATCTCGACTATACGGGGAAACCCGATCGTCAAATGAGCCGACTCTTTCTCAGCATGATGAACAAAATGGAGGTTCGGCCCAAGATCTTCGGCGATGCCGACAAACCTTTGAGAGAAGTTTAGTCAGCGGGCCCGCTTGTCGGTTCCGGTAGGCGGCAGGTCGTCGACGAATCCGGCCTTGGTGCGCCTCAACTCGGCGATAGTCTGGCCGCGCATTTTGACTAAGCGGTGGCCATGCTTCTTGAGCAAGGCGAGGTTGGTCAATTCCTCGGGATCCTTCTGAAGGTCGTAGAGTTCCTCGATTTCATCCTTCTCGAAAGTGCGGACATATTTGAAGCGACCATCGTGCAGGGAAGCGTACCATGGCACTTGAGCGACTTTACGCAGTTCCTTCAAATCCGTTGGTATGGCGTTGGTGTCGGAGCCGTAGGTACGGCCCGTGAACACGGTCAGGACGGAGCGTTTCCTCGTTTGCTCCGGTTTCTTAAAGAAGGTGGTGAGATCGCGGCCATGCATTTCCCAAGGCAAATCAATTCCTGCAAAGGAAAAGAAGGTGGGCGCAATGTCCACGCCGCTGACCGGCGAGGCGCAGGTCTTCCCACTGGGTAATTGAGAAGGCATGGAGACGATAAAGGGGCATCGTATGTTAGCGTCATAGGCAGCCACCTTGGAACGAAAACCATGCTGCCCCCAAGCAAAGCCCTGGTCGGCCGTGAAGACGATCAAAGTATTTTCGTATTGGCCGGTTTCCTTGAGTGTCCGGATCAACTTGCCGACACTTTCGTCGAGAGCCAGCACGCCCTGTTGGTATTGGCGCACCCAACTGTTCAAATCGCTGCCGTGGATGCCTCGACTGGGACTTTGCTGACCCGTGGCACGGCGGCTACCCTTCTGGTGAGGCAGGCCATCGTCTCCTTTGTACCATCGGGCGATCTCCTGCATGAAAGCGGGTTTACCGGGGCGTGGGGGATAAATGTCGTCGGGTATCGGGACCTTGGCCGAGGGATAAGCTTCCAGATGACGTTTGGCAGGAGTGAAGGGTCCGTGCACCGCGCCGTAGCACACCCAGAGGTACCATGGCTTCTTCGGGTCGCGTTGTTCGCCCTTGAGGTAATCGACCGCCCAACGGGTGTAGTTGTCGGTGGAGTAGCCATTGGTCATGACGGGCTTGCCGCCATTGGTCTCGATGAGCTGATCCTTGTAGTAGTTGCCCGCGTTTTCCGGGTAGCGGGGACGGTTCCATACCTTCTGATAGTCCCAGTCGCGTCCCGCTCCGGTATCGGTTCCGGTATGCCATTTACCGACTTGTGCCGTCTGGTAGCCATGCTCCCGAAAAACCTTGGGCCAAAAAGGACATTTATCGGGATCGTATTCGCTGCCGGGATACTTGCCCACCATGCGCATGCTCTCGACCCCGTGCTGGTGGTGCCCCGTCAACAAGGTGGCCCGCGACGGCATGCACCAGGTGCCGACGTAGGCGGAGGCAAAGCGCACCCCGTTGGCGGCCAAGGCATCGATGTTCGGCGTTTTCACCCAAGGATATGCCTCGGGGTAACAGCTTACCGTGCGATGGGAATGATCATCGGTGTAGATGAACAAAATGTTCGGCTTGGTCTTCGCATGGGCAAGAGAAGCCAAAAAAATGGAGAGGGTAAGGAGCGAACGATTCATGGCAGGATTAGTTGAGGGGAACTTCCCATTGCTTCATCTTTTGGGCAAGGAGGGACTGTAGGTGGCGAACAACTTGGGCGTGGTGATCTTTCACGATGAGATCGTTCTTTTCAAAAGGATCCTTGTTCAAATCGAAGAGTTGGTAGCGGTCGATCTCTAGATAGTGAATCAGTTTCCAGCGCGGGTCTCGCACCATACGTTGTTTGTCACGAAAGTAGCCATAGATCTCCGAGTAGACGGAATTCTTTTCCTCGCGTATGACAGGTTTCAAGCTACGGCCCTCGACGCTTTCGGGAATGGGCAGACCGACGAGTTCGCAGGTCGTGGGAAAGAGGTCGCGCAGGTAGCAGAGAGCCGTGTTGCGCTTGTCCTTGGGGATACCCGGCCCGGCCATGACCAAAGGAACCCGGATGGTGTGTTCGTACATGTTTTGCTTCCCCATCAAGCCATGACTTCCAACGGCCAAACCGTGGTCGCTCGTGAAGATAACCAAAGTGTCCTTGGTTTGCTTCGTTTGATCGAGAACGTCCAGTATGCGACCGATTTGCTCGTCCATGTGAGAGATGACGGCATAGTAGACGGCGAGGTTTTTTCGCACCATGTCGGGGTCGCGCGGCCAAGGCAGCATCTTCTCGTCGCGTCCATCGAAATTGCCATGATCGAAGGGATGGCGAGGCAAAAAGTTCTTCGGCAGGGGAATTTTGGTCGGATCGTACTTGTTCTCGTATCCCGGAGGCATCAGGAGCGGGTCGTGCGGCGCCGTGAAGTTGACCTGCAAAAAGAACGGCTTGTCCGTCTTGCGCCGAATGAAGCTTATGGCGGCATCGGCGAACTGCGTGCTGACATTCGGGGTCAGGCCCACGCCACGCTCGGGAAATTTTTGACCATCCTCGGTCTGGAAAAGCCAGTTTCGATAGCCGGTGACCTCCAGCCCCTTCCAGTCGACCTGCGGCTTGTACCACTTGCGTCCGCCACCGGTAAAGAGGCCCAAGCTCTCGCTGAATCCGTGGTGGGATGGTTTGTCATTGTTGTGCCATTTCCCGACATACCATGAATGGTAACCACCCTCCCCCATCGTGCGGGGCCAAGTCGCAAGTTCCGGCCGGATCTTTCGCCCGAAGTCGATCACCCCGTTGCGAAAACTGCTGCACCCGCTCAAAATCTCGGCTCGGCTCGGTGTACAGATCGGGTTGCCGCAGGTTGCCCGCAAGAAGGACGTTCCTCGGCCCACCAAACGATCCATATTGGGAGTATGGATGAACTCGTTGCCAAGGGCAGCTATGGTGTCGGGATTCTGGTCATCGCTGACCAGAAGCAATACATTGGGCTTGGCCTGTACCGCGAGGACCGAGCAATGAACCAGCAGGCAGACCCAAGGGCAACCGATGACCCTCATTTCCGACGACCGAGGTCGTTCTCACGCACCACCGCCAGCTTGGCCGCCATCTTCTTCTGAAACGCCTTCACCACGGGCTGATATTTTTTCTTTTTGGCTAAATTGACGTACTGCTTGGGATCGTTCTTTACGTCGAAGAGCTCGATTCCTTTCTCCGCCTTTTCCCCGTACTGGATGTAGGACCACTCTTCCTCTCGCAAAAGAAATCCTTTGCGAGCAGGAGCCACGCAAAAGGCGGCGTCGCGAACGGAATGACCAGGGTCGTCCAGCATCCTGGAAACGTCTTTGCCCTGCAGGCGCTCCTGCGCTTCGAGCCCGCACATGCCGGCCAAGGTGGGATAGAGGTCGAGCAGTTCCACGAAGGAGTGGCAAACGGCGGGCTTCTTGCCCGGGGCGCTGATGATGAGAGGCACCTGGGAGGACTCGTCGCGCAAACTCACCTTGGCCCAGAAGTCATGCTCACCCAAATGGTAGCCATGGTCGCTGGTGAAGATCACTATGGTATTGTCCCGCAAGCCTGCCTCGTCGAGGGCGGTCAGTACCTTGCCCACTTGAGCGTCCATATAGGCGACCGATGCATAGTAGCCACCGACAGACTTCTTTTGGCGGCGGATATCCATCTTCATGTTGGAGCTGGTGCAGTAATTGATGCCCGCCTTGGGGATATCGTCCCAATCACCGGGTATCTTCGGGGGCAGCACCATCTTGTCGTAAGGTTTGAACGGCGGATAATAGGATCGGGGAGCGACAAAGGGCACGTGCGGACGCACGAAACCGACGCCCAGCCAGAAAGGCTTGTCCTTGTGAAGGTGAATGAGTTCCACCGCTTTTTTCGCGGTTTTGCCGTCGGAGTGTACGAGGTCACCCCCATCAGCTTCCACCACCACGAAGGTGTTGCCACCCACGGCAGGTTTCTTCCCGTCCGGATTGTTCTGCAAAGTCTCCCCGTCACCCGGGGCCCGCCACTCCGGGCCTTTGCTGTTGAACCGTTCCGTCCAGGACGCCTCGTCGTCCGCCCCGTGTCCCCCGCTCTCGATGCCGCCGGGCACGCCCATGTGATAGATCTTGCTGACTCGGGCGCTGTAGTAACCGTTGTTCTTGAAGTGCTGGGACCAAGTGACCCGATTCCCGATCTGCGGGCGAGGGCTCTTGTAGCCCAAGGCCCCCGTCGCGTGCGGGTAATACCCCGACATGAAACTGGCTCGAGACGGCCCACAATAAGTGCCTTGGCAGTAGGCTCGCGTGAAACGCGTCCCCCTCTCCGCCAAGCTGTCGATGTTGGGAGTCTTGCAAACCGCATTGCCATAGCAGGACAAGGCGGTCGAGGTGAGGTCGTCCGAAATGATGAAGAGCACGTTGTATTTTCCCGAAGAGGGCTTGGTTTCGGAAAACACAACATATCCGCTCAAAAGAAGCAGGGAGAAAGAAAGGTGGATAGCTTTTTTCATAGGCTGAAATTCATGAAGCGAATACAAAGGCAAGGCAACGCCAACTGATTTCTTCTTCGCGTATTCAGAAGCGAAGGACGGAAAAATTGATGGCAAGATTGTTGATTCACGATCACTTCTTGGTTGAGCTACCTCACAAGAAAGAATTAAGCAGTTCTATAGCATGACACTGGAAAACTTTTTCATGAGCGCCTACCAAGGCCTCGTGGCCAATAAGGAGGCCATTGGGACCGCCTTGGTCGCGATTCCGGTGGTGGGCACGCTTGGGGCGTGGATCGGGAAGAGTGGGAAAACGGAAAAGGACGGGATCTTTCTCGCAAACCTTGTGATCTGGATCGCCACCGGCGTGTTTGCCTTCGCGGTGATCGTAGCCCTCATCGGGATGTCGATGATGGAAAAAAGCCTTTTGCAAGGAGACATCGTGCTCCTTTGCGCTCCAATCGTATGCGTAACGGGAACCTACTACGGCATACGGAAAATTTTCCCACTGGGGGAACTATCCAGCGCTCACACCTTGAAGGACGTCGGGATTTTCCTGATCGGTTGCTTGGCCGTCTGGTTCATCTTCAAGACCTTCCGAGGCTGGGGCATTATTTTCTTCGGCAGCGTGTTCCAGTTGGTCGCATGGCTAGTGGCGGGCTATTGGTTGATGAGAAGATTGGCCAAGCGGGCCTTTGGTAACAAAGAAACCCAATAGTCGAACTTAGACCGAGCCAACGGGAGGCGACAACAGGCCCGTCCACGAAACCGTTTGGAAACCTGCAACATTGAGGGCAGGTGGCTTATGTAGATTCCTAAGGCAGGCTATCAATCGACCGGTATCTTCCCGCGAGCAATGGACATGGAGAAAGGGGATGAAATGTGGCGAGTGCTTCCGTCTACAAGACGAGCCCATCCCATCCAGTTCATAAAACTGAAAAATTGACCCAAAAACGAACGTCTTCGCCTCATTAGGGAAACTTACAGTACACCAACTACATGTCCGACCTATCATTTTTTATTATTTTCAATATTCCGCAAAGACTTGGATTGCAGTTGCTTACGAAACACTAGCTCGGGCACTCCCCCAAAAATCGGGCCAATTATTTGATTATTTGGGTTATTTGCTGTTTTAGTGTAGATACAAATTTGATCCATCAACCCATCGCAACAAC
>CALBIN010000222.1 GCA_937893275.1 uncultured Opitutia bacterium
TCGAAAACTCCTTGAGCAACGAGAACCGCGTTATCGAGCAACGGGGAATCTTATTTCGACTGTGGGTCGAGGTCTTGCCGCAGTTACCGATGCGGTGCTTCGCGTTTACCAGTCGCAAAGTTGAGCATCCTTCGCGGTTCTATTTAATGGATCAGCGAGACTGTAGGCGGAAATCCTGCAACTCGTTGGAACGGCAAATATCTACAAGACGGGTAACTTTTTTAAGCGGTACGTCTTCGTCTGCAACGATTAGCACTTTTGGCTTTTGAGGTAATTGGGATGCGGTTCGAAGTGCGACTTCCAACTTCCGCTCGGATAGTTCGGAGTCATTAAGATAGTAATTGCCCTCGCGATCAACCGACAAGACGATTTCGTTTTGCAACAAATTGGAACCGGCGGTCTCGATTTTAGGGAGGCGAACATTGATTGCCCGTAGGTTTCTAAACTGCATGGTGACAAGGAAGAAGACGATCAGGACCATGAGAACATCGACGAGTGGAACAATGTCGATCCGGGGAGACTTTCGGCCTCGAGAAGCGGGGATTCTCCTCATGTGTTCTTGTTTGGATTCCTTGATTCGGAAAGACGTTCGGCCAACCATTCCAATTTGGTTGCTCGGTTGTCAATTACTCGCGAAAGAAACGAATGTCCGACCAGTGACGGGATTGCGATGGCCAGACCGATGATGGTGGTGAGCAACGCCATCGCAATACCCTCGGAAAAAGCGCTGGCGTCCGCCGCGCCTGAATCCGCAGGCATGCCCGAGAAAACGCGTACCAATCCCGTTACGGTTCCCAGCAAACCGATTAAAGGAGCAATGCCGACAATTATTTCGAGAAGAAAAACACCTCTTTCCATGCCACTTATCTCCATGCGAGCATAGGCTCGAAGAACATCCGGCACCGGTTCTTCCCTCGCGGCAACGCTAGCTAACCGCTCGGCGGCTGAGCTAGCACTCATTTCCTCATCAGTGATTTGACCGGAGTGGAGGGAATTCTCAAAGTGCTTCGGGATAGTGCGACTGAGGCGCAAGGCAAACCATCGCTCTACAAAAATAAAAGCCGCTATCGTTAGGCAAATCCCCAAAGGGTAGAGAAACCAACCCGCTTGTCGCACGTCAATAGGAGGCCGAATGCCTCGAAAGACTTCCAGATGCTCGGAGTCGGGTCTCCGGTCGCAGCTTAGGACCAGATTCAAGTTTTCAAAAGTATATGGAGTGGAATTGTTTTCTGATCCGGGGCTGAATTTTTCCTCTCTCAATCGACGAATGGATTCGGGAGACGAGAGGTCATATTCACCGAGGTTGTAGGCAAAACCGTCAACTCGTAGGTGTAATTCACTCTTGCCCTCGGTTTCGTGCGTTGGAACAACAATTTCAATAATCTCAGGTGCAAAGCCATTTTCGCGGAGAGCGTCCACGAAATCGGAGGTTTGGAGAGAGGGGTTTGGGGCATCGGTGCAACCAAGAAGCAACGTCAGTCCCAAGACGCTCGCCCAACGGCAGAACGAAAACAACCGAAAAGGAGTGAATTCAGGGGCATTTCTTCCAAGAGTGGACGGGATCACGGAATGACGAAGGGGAAACTCGACTAGGCGTAAGGCAAGCTCCTTGCCGTCTCTTCGATTCCATTGGTGGCGGTCAACAATTCCTCCAGAGGATCCCATCTCCCATTTAGCAAGCTATCGCGAGCACCGGGAGTGATTTCGCATGGAATTCCATCACTTCCGTATCGGACTTGTAGGTTTTCGATATCCACAACAACCCCCAAGCATGGGTCGGTTTCTATTGCGGAGGATAGTTTCTCCAAGTTTTCTCTGGAAGAGGATACGCACGGCATCCCGAGATTGGTAGCGTTGCCAAAGAAAATCTCCGCGAAATTGCCTGCGACAATTGCCCTGAAGCCAGCTCGATAAAGGGATTGAGGAGCGTGTTCGCGCGAACTGCCGCAGCCGAAATTAGCTCCGGAAACCATAATCGACGCATCTCGGAAGCATGGCAAGTTGAGATTGTGGGACTTTTCGGAACCGTCTTGATTAAATCTGGTATCGTAAAAAAGATATTCGCCTAGACCATCAAAGGTTAGGCATTTCATGAATCGGGCCGGAATTATACGATCGGTGTCGATGTCATCGCCCGGAATCGGTAACGCTCGACCTGTAACTTGTGATATTTTTGGTAAAGTCATAAGTGTTGGGTTTGGTCCTTATCCAAATACAGTTCGGGCGTCGCTCACTTCCCCTGTGACGGCCGCTGCGGCAACCATCACCGGGCTCATGAGCATGGTCCTTCCGGTAGGACTACCTTGACGGCCCTTGAAATTACGGTTGCTCGAACTGGCGCAAAGTTGATCTCCGACAAGTTTGTCGGGGTTCATGGCCAAGCACATGGAGCAACCTGCTGCCCGCCATTCGAAGCCGGCGTCGATGAATACCTTATCCAGTCCCTTTTCCATAGCCAGCTTGCTGACAATTTGAGAACCGGGAACTACGATGGCCTTCAAGCCATCTCGAACCTTGTGCCCAGGTAAACGCGATGCAACTTCCTCGAGGTCGGAAAGGCGCCCGTTGGTGCATGAGCCAATGAAGGCAACGTCGACCTTTGTCCCTTGAATCGGCGCTCCGGCCGTAAGCTTCATGTGCTCAAGCGCTTCCACGACACTCGCTCTTTCATTTTTGGCTACTTCATCAGGGTCTGGAATCTTTTCGTCTATGGCGACTGCTTGCCCGGGATTAATTCCCCATGTGACGGTGGGAGCAACTTCGGGTCCTTCGATGGTCACGATGTCGTCGTATGAGCAGTCTTGATCAGATGAATAGCTGGACCAAACAGAAACTTGTTCATCCCATTCGTCATCACTTGGAGAATACGGGCGTCCCTTGAGGTATGCAAAAGTTTTGAGATCCGGGTTTACGTACCCCGCCCTTGCGCCGCCCTCTATGGACATGTTACATGCTGTCATCCGTTCTTCGATCGAGAACGCGTCGAACACTGAACCTCCGTATTCATACGCGAATCCCGTGCCGCCATTGACCCCAAG
>CALBIN010000223.1 GCA_937893275.1 uncultured Opitutia bacterium
TTTCTCGGCGTCTGAGTCACAGGTGAAAAGGTCACCCTGAGAATTGAGAACTACGTCGTAGGCATTCCGTAGACCTGAGGCGATGATCTCGATCTTTGAGGCATCCGGGGGAAGGAGACCAATCCATCCGCCCGGGGCGGGCAAGGAAGAGAAGGTCGTCTCCAATGTCGTGGGGCAATGGTTTCCCGCAATTAGGATTAGGTTTTTGCCGTCCGCCGACAGAATAATCCCGTGTGGTCCGTGTTCACCTTCTCCCTGCAGAGGCAGAAGAAGTTCGGTCTGGTCATAGACCCCGTCATCATTCACGTCGCGGCATCTGACGAGTCCTTCTTTTTCATTACTTACTAAATAAAGTGAGTTGAATGCTTCAAGAATGCCATGCACCTGTCCCGGGGCACCTCGCACCATCTCCATTTTCTCGACCTTCCCTTCGTCGTTCAAGCGAATGCGGTTGAGAGGACCCTTTTCGGAACCTGCTAGAAGGTCTCCCTTGGAGTCGAAGGTTAGGCTGATCAATGAACCGAATGGGGCCAATGGTATGTCATGGAGTTTTTCCACGATGAAGCCTTCCGGGCGACGTATTCCTTCTATCGCAACTAGTTCGACCTTTTCCCTATTATTTGCCGATTCACCATTCGACTTGTTGGTTCCTTGGTCTGGTTTGTCGCCGCAAGCCGCAAAGGCAAGGACGAGGGCAAAAAATAAGCATGCTCGTATAGGCGTCACAGAAATTCTTTCCATCCGTCTAGAATGGCTTGCAGTTCAGCTTGCTCCTCGGCTTTTACGTCTATCAGTGGAGGGCGAACGGGACCGCCTGCGAGACCTCTGAGTTCGAGCAGAGTCTTCATTGCGGAAACTTCGTATCCTTTGCATCGAGTACGTAGATTGTAAAGAGGCAAGACGTGTTTGTCGGTTACTGCCGCGAGTGTTCCTTCATCGCGTGCGGCGGCGACCTCATGAAGGAGGATGGAAAGCTTTGGCGCCACGGCTGAAATACTGGAAGTGTAGCGACGGACTCCGATTCCGTAATAGCCGCTGACGTGGTCGTCGCCTACGCCGCCAATCCAGGTGAAGCGCTCACCGAGTCGAGACCTGATACGTTGAAAGTTTCGCAATTCGCCTTGCCCGTCTTTCCAGCCCACGAGAGTGGGGACTTCTTCGGCGAGTTTTTCCGCCTGTTCCGCGGATAGGTTCAGCCAATCCCGAGTATAGATGAGCATGGGAAGGCTGGTAGCATTGCCAATGGCTTTACAGTAGGCAGCTAGACCTTCGAATGCGGGGTTTGGGTAGTAGGGGGGCAAAATGAGCAAAGCGGAGGCCCCTGCCTTAGCTGCCTCGGTGGCCATGCTCACGGCAATGCGTGATCCGTAACCGACGCCTGCAATTACCGGCATCCGTCCTTCCGTTACGTTTACTGCGGATTGTACGACTGCGACATATTCCTCGCGGTCGAGGGAATACATTTCGCCCGTGCCGCCCGCGGCAACGAACGTAGTAAATGGTTCTTGAAGTATGACTTCTAGATTCTTTTTGAATCCCTCTAGGTTCAGAGCGTAGTCGGCATGAAAAGGTGTTACGGGGAAGCCTATGACTCCCTCGGGAATAAGTTCGCTGAACGGTTGGTCGGACATTTTGTTTAAATAGTTCTAAAAGCTATGGAGCTTGCCATGCGTCAGGGACAAGCAAAATTCTTTGTGGTCCAGCTCAATGTTTTTACCAACGGGGCAAAATTCGCTTCCAGTCGGGGTCTACGTATTTTTGCATTTCCGCTTCGTCGTCGCGTTTTCGATATGGAATTGAGCGATACAATTCCTTCCCGCGGGCGATCTGGTCGTAGTCCAATGTTGCTCCAAGTCCTCCGCTTTCAGGTATCAAAACTTCTCCGTTGCTGATTGTAATTCGCCCGCCGTCTGCGATCTCGTCTTGTTCCGATTGCCACGGGTAGTGAGTATCGCAAGCGTAGGAGAGGTGCTGAGTGGCTGCAGCGACGTGACTCATGGCCAACAGCGAAATGCCGAGGTGACTGTTGGAGTGCATAGATAAGCCGATGCCAAAGGTTTGGCAGGTCTTTGCGAGATGTTGGACTTGTCGCATGCCTCCCCAGTAGTGATGGTCGCATAGTACGATCTGTACGGCATCCTGCTTTACGGCCTCGGGCAGATCCCCGAACGAGGTGACCGAAACGTTACTGGCGAGCGGAATGTCTACTCCTTCGGCCAGTAATCGTTTGCGAACTTCGGCCATGCCGTCAAGCCCTGCGGTGGGGTCTTCGAGGTAACCTCCGTTTGAGAGTTCATCGGCGAGGGCAAGACCTACCTTGACCGATGTGTCGATCGACCATGCGCAGTTCGGATCGATGCGGAGTGGTACGTCGGGACC